>JAAUPS010000201.1 GCA_012033015.1 Phormidesmis sp. RL_2_1 | reverse complement strand
TTCCTTGTCTTGGTGAGCATTCCTTCGCGCCGTACGACGACGCAGGGTCTCACCGCTGTCTTGGTGAGCATTCCTTAGCGCCGCCAAGCGACGCAGGGTCTCACCGCTACTCGTCAAGTGAGTTGCTGCTAGTCAAGGCTTCCAGCGATGACTTCCGTTCTAAAAGATCTCTAGCCCCTCAATCGCTTTAGCACCCCCATGGGCCGACTCCCCGCAGGTTCTCGGTGTTGGAAAATCTTGGTCGGATTTGCTAATCCCTTTGTATTAATCGCTCCTCGCACCCACTGCATTGTTTCCAAATCTGTTGCACTAAACATAGTCGACATATAACAACGCTTATCTGCGCCAATGCCATGCTCACCCGATATGCTGCCGCCCACCCGCACACACAGCTTCAAAATATCACCACCTAGCGCCTCTACCGCTTCCAACTGTCCTGGAATATTGTTGTTATACAAAATTAGCGGATGCAAGTTTCCATCTCCGGCATGGAATACATTGGCCACTCGATAGCCATGTTGTTTACCGAGATGTTCAATCTCTTTGAGTACTTCTGGCAGTCTTGTTCTCGGAATCACCCCATCTTGCACATAGTAATCAGGACTCAGCTTACCCATTGCCGCAAAAGCTGCTTTTCGCCCCTTCCAAAGTCTCAGTCGTTCCTGCTGATCGCTCGCATGGGTAAGCTGCCGGGCTCCATTTTTACGGCATAGCGCTTCTATCTTCTGCGTACATGCAGTCACTTCGGCTGGAGCCCCATCTACTTCTATCAGCAAAATGGCTACGGCATCACGAGGATAGCAATTGGTCGCCACAACATCTTCTACAGCATTTAAGCTAAAGTTATCCATCATCTCCATGCCAGCAGGAATAATACCGGCACTGATGATATCCGAAACAGTCTCACCAGCGGCTTCTACACTCGTAAAGTCGGCCAAAATAACTTGAACAGCCTCAGGCACTTTCAAAATCCGCAGTGTCACTTCGCTGACAATCCCAAGGGTACCTTCCGAACCGACAAAAACGCCTGTCAGATCATATCCTGGCATTTCAGCAACAGGCCCACCGACCTCTACAATCTCGCCGTTGGGCAATACTAACTTCAGGCCCAATACATGATTGGTGGTGACACCATACTTAAGGCAGTGAACTCCGCCTGAGTTTTCAGCCACGTTGCCACCAATCGAGCAAGCTAGCTGACTTGAAGGATCAGGCGCATAGTAAAAGCCCGCGCCGCTCACGGCTTGGGTAATCCAGTTATTAATGACGCCGGGCTGCACCACCACACGCTGATTGTCGTAATCAATATCTAAAATTTGCTGCATACAGGTCGTAACAATCAGCAAACAGTTTTCAATCGGTAACGCTCCGCCGGAAAGCCCTGTCCCCGCACCTCGAGTGACAAAAGGAATATCTTGCTTGTGACAAAATTCAACAATAGCAGATATTTCTGCCGTGGTCTTGGGCAGCGTTACCACAGCCGGTCGCTGGCGGTAGCTCGTTAAGCCGTCGCATTCATACACGAGCAGTTCTTCCTTTCGCCCTATCACCCTGTCTGCATCTAGCAGAGTTTCCAAGGCACGAACGACAGGTTGCCAGTCACGAAAACCAGCGCGATTATCTATAGCAGCGACCATGATAAACCGAGAGAAAAACACCTCTCGATCCTAACGTACAAAAGCCTTAGCGCAGACCAAAATTGTATAGCAAAGTTAAGGATGAACTCTGACTTTGCGTGTCGAGTTGCCTGTTGTCCGATAACGGCTTGCGCCGATGAGACTGTCCTAAGCCACTCGACAGATGCAATATAGCGTGTGCCGGATGCATAACGCCGACGGCGAGGCTACGCCAACGGGTACACGCGCGTCGCTTGGCCTGTTGGCACATAGAGGCTTCAGCCAGCGTGCTGTACCTCAGCCAAGCGACCAAAGCTATAGTCCTCATGAAAAAACTCACCACAAAACCTTAAAGTAAATCAATCTCCTGTGGAGAAGTGGCACAGAAATAATTTTAAATTCTAACCCCCACGTCCCTTGGCCAAGGTCTCACCATTTAGCATTCGCTGGGCAGCATCTAATAGCGCTTCTTCTAAATAAGGCTTGGTAAAGTAACCGCTAGCCCCTAAGTCTACGGCCATCTGACGGTGGCGATCCGCACCACGAGAGGTCAGCATCGCGATCGGAATGCGGTTTAGGTGATTGTCTTTTTGCATTCGTGAGAGCAGCTCTAAGCCGTCCATTCTCGGCATTTCAATATCACAAAATACCAGGTCACAAGGCAGCCCAGAGCGGAGCTTATCCCAAGCTTCTTGACCATCTCGCGCTTGCTCTACGCGATAACCGACTTTGTTAAAGCTCATGGAGAGCAGCTCACGTACTGTAATTGAGTCATCGACAATCAGCACGGTTGGATCACTCTTTACAGGTGTCTCTTCCACGGCTGCTGCTGCTTCTGCCCACAGTATAGAAGTGGGTTCACGGCGAATACGACCCATGGCGATATCAATCAGCTCTAGCACGTCGGCAATTGGCATTACTCGTCCGTCGCCCAGTACTGTTGCACCAGCAATACCTAAGGGCTTAGGGACAGGGCCTTCTAATTGCTTAATTACAATTTCTTGCTCACCAATGACCTGATCAACTTGTACCGCGATGAAGGTATTAGCACTTCTGAGCACAATCACAGAAAGTACATCGTCGTCTTGACTGCCACCATACACACGGCCGCGGCCAATGGTCCGGTTGAATTTTAAAAGTTCGGTCACTGGCTGGAAGGGCAATAGGTTGTCGCGCCAACGGACGCAGTCTTGGCCTTGGTCGTTTTTGAGGATGCGATCGCGCGGCACATCCAACATATCCTCTACCCCATCCATCGGAAACGCAATTCTGGCCTGATTGCTTACACAACTCAAAGCTTTAGAAATACTCAGTGTCAGCGGTAAGCGAATGGTAAAGCTCGTGCCCTTACCCAGTTCAGAGTCAATGGTAATACTGCCACGAATTTCTGCTAGCGAGGTGCGCACCACATCCATACCCACACCGCGTCCAGCAAAGTCATCCGCTTGGTCTCGCGTACTAAAACCCGGATGAAACAATAATTCGTAAGTCTCTAGATCAGAAAGAGAGTCCGCTTCTGCTGGATTAATCAGTTGCTTTTCAACGGCCTTTTGTTTGACAAATTGAGTATTGATGCCACCGCCATCATCAGCAACATAAATCACCGTCTGGTTGCCCTGATAAAATGCTCGCACTGTAATCGAGCCTTCAGGCAGTTTTCCAGACGCTTGCCGTTGTTCCGGAGTCTCAATCCCGTGGGTAATAGCATTATTGACCAAATGCGTTAGCGGATCATACAAATGCTCCACAATCATCTTATCAATCAGCGTATTTTGGCCTTCCACGATCAGTCGAGCTTCTTTGCCACACTTCAGTGAAATATCCCTCACGGCCCGAGGCAAGCGATCTGCGGCCTGAGAAAAGGCAACCATGCGCGCGGTGTTCAAGCCCTCTTGGAGCTGAGTCGTAATCTGGCGAAACTGTCGCGTCACCTGATCGGAAGATTCCACGGTATAGCCAATGTCAGAAGAAGACTCCCTCACCCTTACAATCAGCTCAATCATTTCCTGCGAAAGGGTATGGAAACCGGTAAATTTATCCATCTCCAAAGCATCAAAGGTTTCTCCTGTCACATGATTGACGGCTGCTGCTCCCCCATCTTGACGATGTCCCTGGGCATGGGCGCGGCGGTTAGACATCAAAGAGCTTTCTAGCAGCGATCGCTCATAGAGATCGCGCATTCTTTGCCCTACATCATTTAATTGCTGCACTTGGAAAAGTAGATTATCCAAAAACTGTCGCAAGCGTTCTTGATCTCGCTCTAGGGTGTTGCGGCTCACGACCAACTCACCGACCAAGTTGCTCAGGGTATCAAGGTGGCTAACCGATACGCGCATATTTTGCTCGCGTACCCCACTGCCGCGCCGAGATGATCGTTGTGGAGCGGTACGTCGAGCAACCACAGTAACCGGCCCTTCAGTAGCTCCATCTTCCAACAGACGCTCTAAATCTTCAAAATCCTCGTCTTCTCTATCACCACCGCTAGCCGCTAACGTTGCGCTCTCAGGCACTGCATCATTGTCTGCACTATTCCCATTGCTCTTGTCAACTGCTGAGAAATCTTCGCTATCAAGACTTTCTGCCGGTTCCTCCGCTTCAAATAGCAGCGATTCAAGATCATCAAAGTCATCGCCCAATTCGTCATCAACCCCATGATGGCGATCATCTTCGGTACCATTACTTTGCTCATCTGCTAATGGGTTTTCAGGAGCAAATATGTCATCAATATCATCTGAAAAGTCTTCTGCCAACAACCCATCTAAATCTAAGAAAGAATCATCTTCTACAGCGCTTTTCTTCCCATCTGCTTGATTGACTTCTTCCTCTAACCGCTCAAGATTAAGTAGATCATCTACTTCTAAGTGATTTTCTCCTTGATAATTTTCTTCGCGGTTGGCCTCTACTGGTTTCTCCTCTGGCACTTCCTCTGGCACTTCATCTGGCACTTCGTCTGGCATAGATAGATCTTCTGCCACACTATGAAAAAGATCTGACTCTTCAAAGAACCCATCCAGCACAAGCTCCGACACTTCAGCTTCAGCAGAGTCTTCTTCCAAAGGCTGATTTGGCAAAAGCGCAAGAGGGTTATCTTGTCCTAGAGGCTCATCTGCAAATAATCCATGGGCTGATACTTGCAGACTATCTAAATCAGCTTCTTCTTTTTCTTCTTCTTCTTCTTCTTCTTCCGACTTTGGTTCTTCCTTCGGAAATTCTTCCTTCGGAAATTCTTCCTTCAAAAAGCCTATTGAAGCGGTGTCTACCGAAGGACTTTGCTCAAGCCCTAGTTCCTCAAGCTCTGATTCCTCAGGCTCTGATTCCTCAGGCCCTGATGGCGTGAGTAAATTATCCCAAAGATCATCGTCTACGAGATTAGCTTCTGATACAGCAACTCTATTTGTGTTAATTTCGTCCAAATCCTGCGAAAGCAGGTTTTCCAGTTCGGAGCCTGCTTGCTCTATATCTAAGTCCACGGAGAAAGAAAGGTCATTGTCCGCATCCAGAAAATCAGCCTCTGCAGCATCTTCAACACAAACATCCTCTATGGTGTTCGCTTCAGCTCCTATTTTTTCTGCTGCAGATTCTGTTGAGATGTCTTCAGAGTCTTCAACTTGATTATCTGCACTTTTGTGGCCAGTCAGCGTATCGTAAAGAGAGAGTTCACCCCAAGGATCATCAGCGATTTGCCCCCCTGACTGTTCTGTAGCTTCTTCTATTGAAGATCCTAAGAAGAAACTGTCAATATCTTCTTCTGCTTTCTGCAGTTTAGCGCCGGTTAGTGTCGGAAACTCAATCTCTTCCTCCCGAGGACTAGCAGGGGTATGACCCAGCAGACTAACGCTAGGATGAGGTGAATGTGGCCCCTTTTTCAGCGGCTTCTCCTCAGATATCTCATTGAGCTCAACATCGCTCAAGTCTGCATCTTCTGAAACTGCTTGAATGTCTAAAGAAGCAATATCTAGCGCCCTATTAGGCTCAAGTCCTAACTCAGCTAAACCAGGGTTATGTTGATCCTCCCACAAGTCTTCGGCCAGTTCAGCCGCATCATCAGCCGCATCAACAGATATGCCAATCTCAGATAACTCAGTATTAAGAGATGGCACTGCAGAGAATTCATCTTCAAAAGATAAATTCGCTTCTTCATCCGAGAGGTCATCGTCAGTGGCAAACGCACCTTCTGTTAGGGTGCCACCAAAAAGATCATCTTCTATTTCAGTTGCCGAAACAACCTCTTCGTCAGGCTCTGTATCACCTGCAGCCTCACCTGCGAGCAAGTCAGTTAAGTCATCCGATGCGGCTAAATCAATTTTTTCAGGATTGAGTCGCATCTCTTCTGAAATGAATGCATGTCCCCCGAGGGTATTATCCAGTTCATCCAAATCCCCGTCGAACAGATCCGCAAGACTATTGAGTTCATCTGTGCCCACATCAGGCCCGGTCACATTGACCGTAGCAAGCAGCGCGTCTAATGATTCGTCCGCCCTCTCATCACTGTCTTGATGACGATTCAGGGTCGATAGTTCGAGTGGAATTTCATCAAATTCCACCATGCTCAGCCGACCAATCTCATCTTCCCCAACAGCTTCAGAGCGGTTGTTTGCAGCACTCACTGATGCACTATTGATATTTTGGCCAACATCCTGGCTATCTTCTGGTGATATTTCAAACAGCGCATCTTCAAATAGCCTATCGAAATCATCGTTATTTGCTGCAGGCGCTGAATCAAATAAATCGTCAATTTCCGCTGCCGAGACTTCTGCTGAGTAGGGTGTAGATAGGCTTGCTGAATTCTCGACTAGGGATAGATCTTCTAGCCCATCTGGAACTTCAGGGTAGTCTACCTCACCCAATGCCGTCAGATCAGTGCCTTGTCGTTCAGCATTTTCTGCTAACTCAGTAGCCAAAATATCTTCAGGCATTAAGGCTTGCAACGCTTCACATACTGCCACTTCAGAGGCTCGACCTACAAGCACTAAGTCTTGCCCTTTTTTGACTTCTTTAATCAGGATGGGGGCTAAGGTGCGGTAGTCATTGTTGGGATTAACAGCAGCAATACGGGCAGTTTCTATCAGATCGCACCAATCCGGCAAATTAAACTGTTCTCCAATAGCCTTAAGCTGAATGCAAGTACTTTGAAGCACTTTACGGGTATCGGCACTGTCCGGCTGCTTGAAAGCTGCTAGCATTTGGCGTAACAGCAAGGGCACATCTTGCTTAAAGCTCATCTGTAGAGCATCAGAAGAGTCGCTATTGTAGGTCTTCGCTGCTATCGATGACCTACCTCCTTTGCTCACTAATGCATTCAGGTGCTCTTCCAACCGTTCAAAGACAGGCTCAACCTCATTCATAATTGCTTGAGCTTTATCTTGTGTCAGGCCGAAGGGGCCTTCTAGTTCTTCTAAAAGATCTTTAAGCCCGTCAGAAACTCGCAAAAACATCGTTTCTAACGCACGATCTACTTGTACGGGGGATTCTTTCAGAACTTTAAAGTAATCCTCCATGCGGTGGGCCGTTTTTTGGATGCTTTCCAAACCCAACATAGCTGCCCCTCCCTTAACAGAGTGAGCAGCTCTAAAAATCTCGTTGGCCTTTTCAGCATCTTCGATGGTAGCCTGAAGACTGAGCAACCCTTGTTCAATGGTGTTGAGGTGGTCTTTAGCCTCCTCAATGAAATATCCCATGATGCGCTGTTGTTGCTCAGGCAGCATAGCCGCGTTCTCCCTTTATGCGATCCGAAATGCAGATGTAGTGGCCAGATATAATAACTCAACTCAACGGACTCTTAATATAGTCGCTCTAGTCATTCATGCAATATTACTTCTCCCCTTGAGTATTCACCTTAAACTTATCTACTGACGTGAGTAGGTCCTTAGCAACACCTACTAGGTTTTGCAACGACCCGGACACCCGCTGAGACTCCTGTGAGGTCTCTTGCGCAGTCAGCTCTACGGATTGCATTACCTGAGCAACCGCCCGAGAAGTTTCAGTTTGCTCGACGGTATCAGCCGTAATAGAGCGTACCAAAACATCAATCCGGTTAGAGACCTGAATGATGTCATCCAGCGACTGCTTGGCCTGTTCAGCTAAGCGTGTGCCTTCAATGACTTGCTGGGTACCTTCTTCCATCGCGGTCATCACACCACCCGTTTCACTCTGAATTTGCAGGACGATTTGCTCAATTTCCTTAGAAGCTTTGGCAGCGCGATCGGCTAACTGTCTCACCTCATCGGCAACAATGGCAAATCCACGTCCGGCTTCTCCTGCTCTGGCCGCTTCAATACTGGCGTTGAGTGCGAGGAGATTTGTTCGAGAAGCAATTTGGGAAATTAAGGCAACAATTTTAGAAATTTCTTGAGAGGACTCAGCTAAGCGTTTTACTTTACGAGTGGTGTCAGCAACGGTTTCTCGAATATCTAAAATACCGGCTACGGTGCGTTCTACCGCTTCACCTCCACGCAAAGCAGTTTCAGATGCTGAACGGGCAACTTCTTCGGCTTCACGAGCACTTTCAGCCACACGCTGAATAGAATCTGTCATAACTTGAACAGAGTTGAGAGTCACAGCTAACTCTTCTGCTTGGCGTAGCGCATCTGCTGAGAGTGCTCGCGCAAACGCCTCATTTTCAGTAGAACCCTGACTGACTTGACGTGCGGCAACACTGACCTGCTTGACAATCTCTCGCAAATTTTCAATGGTTAGGTTAAACGAATCGGCGACTGCACCGAGCACATCTGCAGTTACCTCAGCTTTTACAGTTAAGTCACCTCTAGCAGCACCTTCTACGTCGTCAAGTAAGCGAATCACCTGACGTTGGAGATCTTCTTTTGCTTGTTCCTGTTCTTGAGCCTTATGCTGGGCTTCACTGGTGGTGGTAAAAATGGCGCTGGCCATTTGGTTAAAGCTTTCCGAAAGCTGGCCAAATTCGTCTCTCGTTAGGATAGTGGCTCGTGCGTTCAAATCACCTCTGGAAATTTGGTTGAAGCGGACTTGCAAATCATTCACAGTTTGGCGAGTACGACGCTCTAGCAGGTAACCCAAGCCCAAGGCACTGCCAAAACTGACCAGTCCGGCTGTAGCGCCAGTAGCTACCATAGGGAAAAGTCTGTTAGATTTTGCTTCAGCAGGTTGGGTAACTAGGCTGATACTACTAACTGCGATCGCAGATAAAACGCCCACACTTCCGGCCAACATTAGCCGCTTAGTAGACATCGAAGCATTCTCAACAAAGGCAAGTGAGCCCTGCTTGCTGGGTTTAGGATTCTTGACTGCCTTCTTTCTAAAAATAGGCACAGGCGAAGCAGGCTCAGCCCCTTCAAAGCTACCACTTTGAGCACTGGCAGCATCCTCATTTTTGCGGTACCGAACTGAGAGTTGCCGAACTGACTAGGCATAGCCCCAATAGAAGGGCTAGTAAACCCAGCCGAACTATCGGAAAGATCAAAATCAGGTACACTCTCAAAATCGTCAAAATCATCAAAGGCATCTGCAGAAAACCCTGCTGAGCCAGTGCTACGGCCCAGCGAGGAAGATTCTGATGCCTCTACATCGGAGTCAACAGCATCGAGGTTGCGACGACTAAAGGCACTGTCTTCAAAAGTACTGTCTTCAAAAGCACTGTCTTCAAAAACACTGTCTTCAAAAGCACTGTCTTCAAAAGCACTGTCTCCAGAACCTTCTTCCTCTTTCACCTCAAACGGGTTAGCTGTTGTTTTTTTGGCTGTAGATGTCTCAACAGACGGCGGAACCATAACATCTGGATCCCGCATAAAGAGTGTTTTATCTTCTGTGCCTTCATCAGCAATAGGATCGAACGACAAACCGTTGAAGTCCTCCTCAGCTTCATCCTCGTCATCGTAAGCATCAGCATCACGAACAGTGTCGCTACTCGTCCCAAACGCTTCATCAAACTCAGCCATATCAAAATCAGCGGCATCGTTGCTAAAAGTCGTTGCACTCTCTTCAGCATCGCCAGAAACAGTTAGGCTAAACGGATCGTCACTTAGCGCCGCCGATAACGGATCAT
>JAAUPS010000200.1 GCA_012033015.1 Phormidesmis sp. RL_2_1 | reverse complement strand
TTGCCGCGAGACCGCCCCGCCCGTTGCCGAGCGAGCGCTGAATTGTCAGCCGGGGGGATAAAAGAACTGGCATTGGCAGCACCGAGGTGAGTCCCCGTTGTGCTGACCACCAGAGCCAAGGCTCCGACTGTACTGATAACCCAATGTTGTCTCATTTTTTGTTCCGCAAATTGAAAGATTTCGAAAGTGGTCTGTCAAAGATTGATTCCCCAATTCTCCAACTCATCAGTGGAGCCAATGGCTGAGAATACGGGGCCATATACTGTGCTTTTTAAGCCTATAAGAATTGTTAGGTCGGCTCCCGTAGTGCTCTTGCGGAACTTTGTATAAAGTGTTTGGCAAACAGTGCTGCTACTACGGATATGGCCGCTACTGCCAACTGCCGACCAAGGTATAGGCTGACCAAAAGAAGGGATCGCTGTAGCTCGGATCGGCTAGCAGGGACAACTGCGCTTGCCGGAGTGCTGCTGCTTTACTCATTCCCGGCTGACTAATCCCTTCGTAAAACCCTTTCATGAGCTTGGCTGCGGCCTGATCTTTGACGGGCCAGAGAGTGGCGACGGTGGATCTTGCCCCTGACTTCACGGCTAAGCCCGCTAGGCCGAGTACAGCGCGGTCATCGCCTGAGGCCGTATCGCAAGCACTGAGCACCAATAGCTCAATGGCATTTGACTGGCCCCGAGTCTGCAAGATCTCAGAGAGTTCTTTGACACTGAGTCGCCCTTCCCAGGTGGCGAGGAACGTATCTTCTAAACGGGAGCTGAATTGTCCATGGGTCGCTAGGTGCACAATACTTGCTGAGCTGTTCTTGACTTCCTTGGCTAGGCGATCGCTGGTGAATGATGCGTTGAGCAATGAGTCGGCTGATATCAGGTGACTGATATCAGCGATCTCTGTTTCTACCGCAGGTAGCGCACTGAGGCCATTTCGGGCTTCGCTAATCCCGCCTACAACAGCATTGGTTTCAATCTGCTCTAGGGGGCGAGACTGCATCAGTTGTAAGCCCGGAGAGAGGGCAACTGCGTACTTTTCAATCAGATATTGCTCGCCGTCATAGAGTGCGGCTATCGGTATATTACGCAGGAGGCCATCTAAAACAAACACCATTGTTTTGGTCTCGCTTGTTAGATGAGCATCTTCTGCTGGTCGGATTAACCAGTTATAGACTTGTTCAGAGAGGGCTAATCGAGTAGCATTATCCGATGCTGGGTGAATCGAGCTGAGGAGGTCACGCAGGGTGTTTTCGACGGTTTCGGCGCTGATTGGGGTGGCATAATACGCCAGTGGTTGGCCTGGGGTAGAGGCAATCACCGCCAGCCGATCTGGGAGAATAATCGGGTAGACAATGGTGGCTTGGGCATCAACTTGATCAATTTGTTGGGAAGCCACATCAATGCAGGCCTCTTGGAAAAAGTTATCAAGTTCGGCCAGTTGCAGGGCTTCAATCACTTCCCGCGCCTGGGCTAGGTTCTTTTGGCTGGGCTGAACTGAGCTTTTGGTGCCAGAGCTCTCAGGTTCTAATAATAGGCTGACCAACTCTCGATAGATGGGTTCTACGTTTTCCCTGAAGGAGAACTGCACGTCGGGATCGATGGCGACCAAATCGCTGCGCAGGGACTGTAGTTTATCGACGGCCTCGCTATAGGCGACGATCGCCTCGGCGGTGTTGTTTTGTTGTTTGAGGATGCGGCCCATCTGCCAGGCTGATTGTGAGGCAATCTCGTCAGCTTGAATGTCACGGGCAATCTCTAGCGACTTTTCTGTCAGTTTGAGCGCTTCTGACCATTGCTCAGTGCGCATGTACAATGCGCCCCATTGATTGAGGGCATGAGCTTCGGCATATCGATCTTTCAAGGCTTGAGCAGATTGTACGGCCTTGGCTAAGAGCTGATTGTGGTGCTCAAGTGGCAAGGAGCGGCCCAGCGAATTTTCTTGGGCTAAGCTAACGCTGAGGTTAATGGTGGCATAAACCGCTAAACGGCTCGGTGGGCTATTTTGCAGTTGTTCGGCTAGGTCACGGGATATGGCTTCGACCTGTGATAGGGCCGTATTGCCTGAGGGGTTGTCCGAGCTATTTTCTATGTAAAATCGCAGTCGTAGGAGATCGGCCTGGAGGGCATCGGTAGGGGTGAGCGCTTCCTGCTTGGCTCGTTCAAACATTGCGATCGCGGCGGCGGCATCGCCCCAGTCATCGGCGGCCCGGCCTAGGCTTAGATAGGTGCTACTCAACTCGTTAGTGGCATTAATGGCAACGGCAATATTGGCACTTTCAAACAGAGCCGCGCGACTCCCGTAGAGATCCCCTAAGACCTGCAAAGCGGTTCCCAAGGTTCGGAATCCGTTTACTTTTAGGGCTGAATCAGGCATGGTCTGGAGCTGTTGGGTGATTTCCTCTAGCTGTTGGCGCGATCTGCGATAATAACCTAAACTTTGCAGTGCCTGGGCCTGATTGATTTGGCTCCCTAATACGCCGACGGCATCGTCCGCTTCTGATAATAACCTTCTGCCTGTTGCCAGTGTTCTAGCGCCGTTTCGGCCTGACCAAGGTGGTAGGTCAGATTGGCTTGGGTATTGAACACCTGGGCCCACAGGAGTGGGTGGACGGCTGTGGGGGATTGTTCTAGTAAGGTTATGCTTTGGTCAAGGGCGACTTGTGCCTGCTCCCATTGATTGAGGGCTTGGTGAGCCAGAGAAATATAGTTGAGCGCAACTGCCTGGGTCTGTTTGTTACCTTGGGCCTGAGCGGATGCGATCGCTGTTTGCCAGATCTCTATGGCTGCCGAGAACTGGCCGGTGGCATACATCTGACGACCCGTTTCCATGGGATCTAACACTTCACTAGCGGCGTTGTTGAGGCGTTCTGGGCGAATATCAACCGCGCTTTCTAAGGCTATTGCTGTGGGGTCAATGAGGGCTTCGTTCGAGGGTTGAATAGCTAGGGTTGCGGGCGAAAAACTACTGCTTAGCCCAATACCCAATAAACTTGTAACAAGGGGATAGATCAAACTACGCTTCATCATCATGCTCCAACAGATTTAGTGATGTTGGTCGTGGTTGGCCGCTGACTTTATCAGTGGTTCAACTGAAAGCGGGCTGGCTATTTTTTTAGCTTGTTTTAGCTTGTTTTAGCTTGTTTTAGCTGAACCATTGCTAAAGTGCCCATTATCTTGAAACTGAGCCACAGGAGAGGACTGAGTTAGCCAGAGCAGTCTCCTCATATGACGCATCGATGATGAATTTAGGATGGATTTAGCACAAGGGATGTGCGGGCGAACACCGAGCCCCAATGCGATGAGTTCTGAGAACTCTGAATCCTAATTTATTGTTGTAGGTGCTGATCGTTGTGGGTACTGGTGAGCGCAAGTTCGGCGCAGGTGGCGTAGGCGGAGAGGTTGGGCGAGGTCGAGTTTACGGCGAGGAGTTCGACTTGGCCGTTGGCATTGGTGCGCCAGGTGTTGATTTCGATGAGCGTCGTGGAGAGATCGCCTTGTTCAGGGGGAAGGGGTAAGAGGGAAGGGGGAAGGGGATTGCTGAAGAATGCCGAGAGATCGCGGGTGTCGGCCCAGGGGGTGTTGGGGTTCATCCATTCAGTTGGGGTTACGGGAATGCCACCGCGCCCCGTGGCGATGAACTCATTACCCCCACTGGCAGAACAGCCTTGGGCTACCTGATTACTGTTATCTGCCAAGCCATCTGACAGATCAACCAAACCAGAATCGGGATCAAGGCCAAAGTCGTTAATCTCGACGGTGCCGTTGACGCCAAACCGGGAGCTGGCCGTGATGTCGTTTTCGGGGGTAAGTTGATTGCGAAATTCGAGACCAAAAATACCCTGAGTTGTTATGGCGATGTTTCCACCATCACCGCTGACTGCGTTCGCAACAATATCACTATTCTCAAAACCAGCAATTATTGGTGCATGAATTGTAATGTTACCACCATTGCCAGTTCCGGTTGATTCAGTATTAATGAAGCTAGCATTCCGTAACAACAGTAAATCTGTCAGCGTTAGTTTAATATTCCCCCCTGCGCCAGAGGCAGTCGAAGCCGTAATGGCCCCTTGTTGATCTAAGAAAATCCTATCCGCAATAATAGTCAAATTTCCGGCATCACCGTTGCCTTCGTTTTTAACTGAGACTTGTCCCTGGTTGTTAACTCGTAGCAGCGGCGTATTAACCGTAACATTGCCAGCATTGCCACTGGGGCTATCGGGCAGGCCAAAGGCGGCTCGGGTGGCCGCTGGCAAAATACCAATGGACGATTCAATGGCCGATCGATTGTCTGATATATCAATCGATTCTGTTGCATTCACGACCACACTACCGGCATTGCCAGTTGCAAATCCGCCTGTGGTCACCCGACCTGCATTATGCAAAGCTAAACGCCTGGTATTGAGATTTACCGTACCCGAATCACCCACCCCAAAGCTAATGGCTCCAATGGCAGAAAGACTTTGAGTTAATGGATTTTCACCGCCAATGCTTGTGGTATTGGCAACATTTACAATCAGGTTTCCCCCCGGTCCGGTCCCCAAAATGCTTGACGTTGTTGCAGTCCCGGCATTCAGAAGGCTAAGGTCAAAGGCCGTAATGTGGATATCGCCAGAAGCTCCTGAACTAAAAACTAAATTACCAATACTACTGTTGGCATTGGTTCCCTCGGCAAATCCTAAAGCCTGTATATGACCGGATGCCTGAACTTTGATATCTCCTGTTGTACCACTCCCAAAGCTGCGGGATAAAATTCCTGCTCCCCCTGTCATGGTGATATTGGCTGCACTCACCTGAAGATTTCCCCCGTTCCCTGCCCCCAACATTTGTTGATCTAAACCGCTCCGAATTTGACCATTGGGTGACATGCCCGATAGTTGTAAATGACCAGCAGATCGGACGATGATATCCCCTGCATTAGCCGCAGTGACGTTCTGAATGAATGCCAGGGACCCCCCAATGAAATCAATATCGCGTCCCTGAATTTGGATGGTTCCGGTTTGACTGGCATCCAACAAGGCGGCTTGAGTTAGGCTAATGTCTCCGAGTTGAACTAACTCAATGGGATTAATGGCCCAGGAGTGGGTTCCAAAGCTAATCTGAGAGGTTCCTGAGTCTTGGGCAATCGCCGCCAGCTCAAGACGACCTGACTGGGCACTCAGGACACCTCCATCCAGGCTCAAGTTGCCACCGATGAATGCCAGACTATTGCCCGATGACACATTCAAAATTGAACTGGGCATAGACTGAGTATAGGGTGCAAACACTGGATCAAAGGCGGTTAAACGATGACCATTTCCCTGTACAGTGATATCGCTAGGGGTTTGTCCCATCTGTAAGCCCGTTGGCGAACTGACGTTTAGTAATGGTGCAGCACCAGGGTTTCCAGCGCTAAATTCTAAGCCGTTGTTAAACAACACCGACTCGGCAGTACTAGCAACAAATGAACCCGGCAACGATAAGCTAGCCCCAGAACCAAAGGTAATGCCGTTGGGGTTAACCAAAAACAGGTCGGGATTGTTGCCCCCGGTCAAGGCTAGCTGACCATTAATCAAGGAAGCATTGCCCCCTGTGACTCGACCAATGACCAGATCTACACCACTCTGGGTGTCAGTCAAATCAAAAGAGACATTGGCTCGCCCCTGGTGAGAAGTCGGCAAAAACTGTGGAATAGCGTGGTTAACCGCTGGGTGCCGCCAGTGATGCTGTAGGAACCGCCCCCCGTTACCACGGTGCCCACGGTGCCATCTGCCGTGACTTGGGCTAGGGCGGGCATGGCTAGCATCATAAAAAGTGCACTCAACCCCAGCGACCGGTATAGCATGGTAGGCATCCTAAATCAGTAAAGCTTTTTTATGCGATCTGCGTCCTCAGGTTAGTTTTCCCCAGCACTATCACTGACTTGTTCTGTAGATTTGCGGGAGTTGATATATTGCGCCTTATCATAAAGGCATCTGCCCTGTTTGCTTTTACTGCTGATGCGTTGGTTTAACACTGCTGGGCCTTGTAAACCCGATATTCATTAACCCCCTTTTGTCCGATGCTAGATATCAATTGTGTTTTCAAGAGAAACGCTATAGTACACGGCACTTTCAGGCGTTTCTTCTGCATATAGCCCATCCAGGTTGAGGATTTTTACTTGGCCTGAAAAGCGTTGCTATGAAAGAATTTCAAGCTTAAAGGCCAAAATTTCTCGCACTCTATACACGGGCACTCTCAAATAATGGTAGTGAGAATAACTTGACCTCTCTCAGCCGCTTCTACAAAACAGGTCTTGAGTTCTTGGCTAGATTTGCGGAAATCTTCGAGTCGGTCATCTAAGTCATATGTTGAGGTGTCGAAATGATTCATCAGTTGCTCTGTATCGACCTCTCTAAGAACATGTGCGACTTCTCTCACCCGTTCTGGGTCGAGATAACGCAACTCCCAAACGGTCTCGAACTGCTCACCGCCCCAAATAGCATGATCAACTAGACTGTCGTCTACAGCGATAGCGCCTGCTTCTAGCTCTTTCGATAGGCAAGAATGAATCTGTTCGTCTATCCGTGTGCGAAGGTAAGCTTTTCGCTGCACGATCAGCAAATCGTCTTCTTTAATCTGTTCTAAGTTCTGTCTCAAAAGGGCACAATATGCATCTAACTCCTTTGTAGGCTCAAACAGAAACAGCTCGGTATCTCCAGTGTTTTCAAGTGACTTGTAGTCCTCTCTATAGTCTTTTTTGAATTCATCTGCTACTGTTCTTGGGCAGTATTTGAAGCTGATAGTGGGAGGTTGGTTGAACCACTCAAACATTCCACGGCTCCCGTAACTCCAGATATCCACTATCAATCTTTGCAGTTTCCTGTCGTTACAAATATCTTCTAAGAACTCAGCGGGTATGGCTTGTTTGGCGACGCGCGTGTACCCGTTGGCGTAGCCTCGCCATCGGCGTTATGCATCCGGCACACGCTATATTCTCCTAACTAACTATATTGTCCTAACTCACTTGACAGAGGCTATAGTCGCATGGATGATGTTTTGAACATCACCCAACTTTAGCTAGGTTGTTAGCTAGATTATTAGCTAGGTGCCCGATGAGCTACTAGGAGATTGCCATCAAAATGCGCGCCACGCTTTCGTCATCGACTTGATCGGTGACAAAGGCTTCCCCAATCTGCTTGGGGAGCACAAATCGCACCTTGCCGTCTTTGACTTTCTTATCACTTTTCAGCGCGATCAAAATATCATCAATTCTAATGCTGGTCGGCAAACAAGTGGGCAGCTTAGTTTTTCGAGCAGTTGATGCTGACGCACCGTCGCTGATTTTGGCCACAGGCCCATATCCACCGCAATTTCTCCGGCGGCGACCATGCCAATTGCTACGGCTTCGCCATGATTGATTTCGCTATAACCCGTTAAGCTCTCCACCGCATGACCGACTGTGTGACCATAGTTCAAAATAGCCCGAATTCCGGCTTCTTTGACATCTTGGCTGACGACATCGGCTTTGGCCTGACAAGAGTGTTCTAGCATGACTTGCAGCAATTCATCACTGACATGGCTAAAGTCATCTAAGCGCTCAGCCGCCTCTAGCGTTTCAAACAGAGGGAGATCCCAAATGACGCCGTACTTAATTACTTCGGCGACACCGCGCGAAACTCTCGTATTGGTAAAGTTTCAAGCACCTGCGGATCGATTAACACGAGTTTGGGCTGATGAAATGCACCGATCAGGTTTTTCCCTTTAGGATGATTTACACCGGTTTTCCCTCCCATGGAGGCATCGACCATGGCTAACAAAGAGGTCGGAACTTGGATCACTGCCACGCCTCGCAGCCAAGTTGCCGCCGCAAAGCCTGTCATATCACCAATGACGCCACCCCCTAAGGCGATCATTGCCGAATTGCGCTCTAGTCGGTTTTCGTAGGCCACATCGTGGATTTTTTCAATAGAAGCGAGGGTTTTGTACGGTTCACCTGCTGGTAAAACGCAGTGGCAGACTTCGTAACCTGCTCGCTTTAGCGATGCGATCGCCCGCTCTCCGTAATGCTCAAAGATCACCGGATTAGAGACTACCAGTATCTTTTGCCCAGCTTTGATTAAAGGCTGCTCCTTGAGCGCTGGCCCCTGTTGACAGAGCCAGTGGCCCAAATCATCTAAGCCACCCGCTGCGATGCGGATATCATAAGGATCTTGGGGGATATTGACTCGAATGGTGGTTTTCATAGCAGTGATGGGGCGAATAGGTTGAGGCATACGCTTTAAAAACATCCTTTCACGGTAAGGCTTTGTGCTTCAATAAAGAGGTATTTAAAACCTAAGTTTAGGAGATTAGCTATGGGCGGCGCAGTCGTTTACGTGGTTTGGTTAGCAGCTTTGTTTGGCACTGCAATGGGTCTTTACTTTGGCTTGCGGGCAGTGAAGCTCATCTAAATACGGCGACGTGAGCACCCTGTTTTGAGTTGGCCTGCCCGCTAATATTGGGACTGATATTGGGGCTAATATTTGGAGACTGCTGTACTGTAGCTGAGTACAGCAGCGTGGCTAAGCACATAAATGCTCGACAATAGGCCCCACGTGAGGACATTGAGTCGGGCATCAAAGAGGACAACGTCGAAGAGGCCAAACAGTAAGCAACTGGTAAAAGCCAGTAGGTAGCCCAGCAAAATACCTCTGTTTTCAGCCGAGAGTCCGCCTTTCAAAAAAGCTTTAATGCCGTCGTAGTAGAGTTTGCCGACAATGAGGCAAAAGCCCAACATGACGGGGATGCCCGCTTCTGATGCTAAAAATAGCCAGATGTTGTGGGCATGAAAAATGGCCTCATGACCTGGAATGCTGCCCGGTATATAGAGTTCTCGCAGACCCGAAAACCCCCAGCCTAGCAAAGGTCGCTGTCGAATCATGGCTAAAGCGAGCCGCCATACGCCCACTCTCGGATCTTGAGTGATCAGCGCCACAGAGAGCGATCGCCCCCCTATGCCTAGGCTCAAGACGGCAGCGGCGATCGCACCGCTACCCGCCAAACCTGCCATCATGACCCAGTAATGTCGCCGGGCCGCATATAGCGCGATCGCCACTAAACCCAAGCAATCAATACCCCATTGCGCGAGCCCGTACAGAAAATAGCCGCCATACAGAGCAAAACAGCGCCTGCTTCTAGCCAGAGCTGTTTCGCAAATTTGGCCGATTGCTCGGTCGCAAGTTCTTTAAGCAACAGCCCTAGACCCAAACCCAGAATAATCACCAAATAGGCACTAAACCCGTTGGGGTGGCCAAATACGCTGCGAGCCCGATGGCCAAAATCAGGCTCGTAGATGCGGCTGAGCAGCCAACTGGGCAAGGGTAAACCCTGTATGCGAGGTGCGATCGCATCGAACTTAATGGCAAATTCTGCGATCGCCCAGGCATTCATCGGCACTGCCGTCAGCAAGAGCCATCTGGCCAGAGCTTCTAACGTAACAAACGGCTGGGCAATCAATCCCGGTACCGTCGTCAACACCCCAAAGAAAACAAAAAAAGGCAAAAAGTTAGTGAGCTGTAAAAAAGCATCACCTCGGTTGATAGCAAAGCTAGCACTGAGCAATAGCCCCACCGCCAGCCAGCCAAACCCCTGCTGAGCACACCCCCTCAAAACCTGACGGCCTCTTTGCACCAGTGCCGCGACAAATAGTATCGCCATCACCACT
>JAAUPS010000426.1 GCA_012033015.1 Phormidesmis sp. RL_2_1 | reverse complement strand
GCAGTGGTAGCGTCTGAATCTGTAGGGATAGACTGAGCGCCGAGTTGATAGAGTGCTTCAGCCGCTGCTGCACTGCCGGGATACTCAGCGATCAAACGATTCCAAGTGTTTAATGCAGCGGCGGCTTGGCCTGCAGCGGCTTGAGCCTGCGCTTTTGTCAGCAAAATGTAGGGGGCCATGCTGTCGTATTGGCCTTCTAGTTTTTCTAGTAGGCTTAAGGCGCTGCCGCCCTTGCCCTGATTGATCAGATCGGTCGCCAGCAAATAGCGGGCGCGATCGCCTTCAATGCCTCGCTCTTGTTCTGCGATCGCACTCAATGCCGCACTGCGGGTGGCAGGTGGCTGGCTGGCTAGCGCCAAAACTGCCGAAGGGGCGAGTTCATCGGCTGATTGTGGGCTGACGACTGCCGGATTCGGATTAAAAGCATCCGTGGTTTTGAGCAAAACGACAGCTATGCCGACCGAGAGGGTACTAATGCCAGCAAGTGCGACCAGTGGCCACCTATTCTTCAGCGTTTTTAACATGAGCTAAGTTCCCTGCCTCTGGTATTGTGAGCCCTGTGATAGGGATTTTTGAGATAGCTGAAATTTAAGATAACCAATTTTTTTTGATGCTTCCTTGAAGTTCTAGCAAAAAAATTGCCCGGTGATGAGGGCAAAGCTGCCCAAGGCCATCTTCAGATAAGGTTCCTCCCTAAGAAGGAAAACTGGGCAAAATACGTAAAAACGTCGAAAGCAGTAGATACTATAGAACGGGAAATAAATAACATAGACGAACAGGGAATGGATTTTATAGCGTCGGATCAA
Source organism: Phormidesmis sp. RL_2_1 (assembly GCA_012033015.1). Classification (GTDB taxonomy): domain Bacteria; phylum Cyanobacteriota; class Cyanobacteriia; order Phormidesmidales; family Phormidesmidaceae; genus Phormidesmis. The sequence goes on along the minus strand of JAAUPS010000426.1, from coordinate 2,404 downwards.
TCTTGTCTAAATTGGACAGGCGATTGTCTAGTAGTGGGACTTTCAGAAGAGTCTTTACCACTGACAGGCATCTTGTCAGATCTAAACGATAAGGTGGCCGGTTTGCTGCAAACGTTAATCGACGAAGAAGCCTTTGAGGGCAAAGCTGGCACTACGGCTATCACCCGCTTGGGCTTAGCGTCTCCGATTAAAAAAATTGGCGTGGTCGGACTCGGCAGCTCCGACGGAATGACGCTGGAAGATTTGCGGCGGGGCGCTGCGATCGCTGCTCGCATCGCCCAAAAAGCCAAAAGTCGCTCCCTTGGCATCAGCTTTCCTGTTTGGAATAACAGCCAGTCACTGACAGCCCAAGTCCTCAGTGAAGGGGCAATTTTGGCACTTCATCAAGACCATCGCTTCAAATCCGAACCTGAAAAAAACAAAGTCGAATTAGACCAGATTCATTTACTGTCTTTTCCCGGCGAAGAAGAGGCGTTAAAAACAGCCAAAATTGTCTGCGAAGGTGTGATTTTGGCCCGTGAGCTAGTGGCTGCCCCGCCCAACGTCGTGACACCGGATAAGCTAGCCGAAACCGCTGCTGACATTGCCCGCGACCATGGTTTAGCGTTGAAAATTCTAGAGCGCGAGCAGTGTGAAGCACTGGGTATGGGGGCCTACTTAGGCGTTGCTAAAGCGTCAGAGCTACCGCCTAAGTTTATTCACCTCACCTATCGCCCTGAGCAGAGCAGTACCGGTGCGACTGTGCGTAAGGTCGCCATGATTGGCAAAGGGCTTACCTTTGATTCTGGTGGCCTCAACTTAAAAACCGGTGGCTCAGGCATTGAGATGATGAAAATTGACATGGGTGGAGCCGCTGCTATCCTCGGTGCTGCCAAAGCAATAGCTCAGCTCAAACCCGACGTAGAAGTTCATTTTATTAGCGCCGCCACCGAAAACATGGTCAGTGGTCATGCCATGCGTCCTGGCGATATTCTCACTGCCTCCAACGGTAAAACCATTGAGGTCAACAATACCGACGCTGAAGGCCGCCTCACCCTAGCGGATGCCCTGGTCTATGCCGATAAACTGGGCGTTGATGCCATTGTTGATTTGGCTACCCTTACCGGCGCTTGTGTGGTTGCCCTAGGTGATGACATCGCGGCCCTCTTTAGCCCCGATGAGGAACTCTCCCAAAGCTTGAGCGCTGCCGCCATCGTTTCCGGTGAAAAAATTTGGCAAATGCCCATAGAAGATAAATACTTCGAGGGCTTAAAGTCTGTGGTCGCTGATATGAAAAACACTGGCCCTAGAGCGGGAGGCTCAATCACCGCAGCTTTATTTCTCAAGCAGTTTGTCAAAGAGACGCCCTGGGCTCACCTAGATATTGCAGGCCCTGTTTGGTCAGAAAAAGAAAATGCTTACAATAGCCCAGGTGCTACTGGCTACGGTGTCAGGACACTAGTGCAGTGGGTCGTGGGTAGCTGAATGGTAGCTGAATGACTTAAATTATCACTAGCGGTTAGGCTACGCCTTGACTAGTGCCTTTTCTGAAGATGTCTTTTCTGAAGATGTCTTTTCTGAAGATGTCTTTTCTGAAGATGTCTTTTCTGAAGATGTCTTTTCTGAAGATAGTTCTACCGTACCGGTCGGTGTCGTATGCGTCGATGGAACCTGGTTTGTAGAGGTATGGTTTAAGTTATTCGTCAAATCAACGGTGCGCGACGGCACGTGATGGTGGTTTGCAGGCATATCCTGCCGACAGCTAGGACAGAACCAGCGAAGGCCATCTTTGCGAATGTGCCGCAGCAGCCTGTCGTCGCACAGACTGCAATGAGTGCCGGATCTATGCGGCGAGGTAATCATGGATGTATGCAGAAAAAATGCGGAGAAAAGACTGTAGAAAAAAAGACTGTAGAAAAAAATGCGCCTGCCGACTACAGAAAAATTCTACGAAAGCTTGATAAAAATCCTATTAACAACATAGCGTTTATTCCAGTCTTCATGGGTCGGGGAAGTACGGATATGAGCATGTGATATTTTCTAATAGTGGTTGTTCAATGGGTAGTTACCACCATTTTTATCGCCATTTATACCGCCACTTTTATATCGCCATTTTTTACATGACAGGTTCAAATAGGCCGATCAAATTACCCTCAGGGTCACGAAAATAGGCTACCTTGAGCGCGAATTCTGCATTTTGGGTGGGTGGCTCAGCAAATGCCACATTGGCTTGGCGCAACTCATGATAGATAGCGTCGATGTCGTGAACCGCTAAAATGAGGCCAAACTTGTCTTGGCATTCGGCGGTAGCGGGCTGGTCAGTCGTACGCAAAATCTCAGCCATTTCCTGCTGTCGAAAAAGAGAAAGGCGCATCTGACCAATTTCAAATTTCAGCTGATATCCCTTTTCGATTTGAATGATGAC
>JAAUPS010000199.1 GCA_012033015.1 Phormidesmis sp. RL_2_1 | reverse complement strand
AAATTGGGTACAGCGACTTTAGTTATCGTAATGCTTTCAAGGGCAGCAGCCGATAGCTTGGAATGGTTCTATACCAGTAGTCTTAACTGATTATTAAACTGTCTATTAGTGACCTTGAAAGGGCTGCTAATGTAGACGCAACTTCTTCAATATTGGCCATACAAGCTGATGTTGAGGACATTTTAGCCTATCTATCACAACGTTTAAACATACACTCTTATCGTTCTAATATTGTTGGCCAACAGGTTAAGCTATTACGTCACGAAATTCCGGTACTTGTCTATCGATTTCCGTCTTCTGATTGGACTATTTTGTTTCCGCACTATGCTGTACGCGGTAGCGGGTATTTTGGTTCAATTCATTCATTAAAATTACTTCCTGAGATATCCATACGGTTAGGTTCAGCAACCATTTGCTGGGGTACCGACGTCGGCTGCTATTTCTGTTATTCATTTTACGAAAATGGTACTTTACGTGAATGTCTCAAATTTGACAGTGAAAAGGTGAAAGGATATGAAGATTTAGATACTTCGGAAGAAGTTCAAGACACTAGTGAATTATATGGCAAAGGGCCAGAAATAGAGACTTATTTTCATCATATTAATGTTGCTGAAAACATCAATCAGTTAGCGATAGGTGTTAATAAATCTGCTGAACTAACCTTTAATTTTATGAAAAGACATAGCTTATACGCTCCTGATTTTGAACTGCGCCGTAATGCAATAAGCGACAGTATAATAAGATTTAATTTTGAGACTATAAATAGAAAAGATTTTGAAATATTAGATTTTTGCTATATTAACCCTAACTGTTAAATTGATAAATTTAGACAGAAGAAGACGGCCTTTGAGTACAACAATTCCAAATTTAAACCAATCTACGCCATCTCAGCTGATCCGTTTTTCTGCAATGGTTATTTTTTTGCAATAGTTAAATTTTCACCAGGAATCGGGGGTTTCCAGACGTCTGTGAGTTGGAATTTTGAATTGCTGTTTTCAATGGCTCCTCCTCTGATTCCCTCTTGACTTTCAATATAATCACTTTTTCCTTTACCCCCTTTCCCCTTAACCTCCCCCTGACCCGGCTATTTAATTGCAGCAGGCGAGAGTTCCTGATGATGGCTGTTGGGGTCTGACTGAGGAGAGGTTAGACAGGGCTGATTTGGGCTGTTCAAGGGCTGATGGGTTATCAGTTCGACCACATTCATGCCATTGCCAATGACGCCCGGTACGCTGGGATACCCGGCACTGGCCCCTACCAAAAAGAGGTTGGGTAGCTCTGTGCGATACCCTAGCCGATTTAGTCCGACTTGGTGAGGAATTAGGTTGGCGCCGTAGATGTTGCCCTCGGGCTGCCCCAAATAATACTCGCTGGTGGTAGGCGTGCCGTACAGCTTCATGCGGATATACTTGTCCACATCTGGAATCAGGTCTCGAACACTTGCCATCACCAATTGATAGGTCTCTCGCTTTTTGGCTTTGTAGGCGCTGAGATCGGTTTTTTGAGTGTTTTGAAGGGCTGATAAGCACAGGTTGTGGCAATTTCAAGGACGTGATGCCCTGCTGGTGCCATGCCTGCTTCGGCAGATTTGAGCGTAGGGCAAGAGACAAAAATCCAAGGATGGGTCAAGTTGCCCTGACGTTGTTGTTCGTATTCTTGGTTAAGATTTCCCGTAGGATAGTACCAAATATTCCAACTGCCCAGGCCGTAGCGCTCAGGCTCAAAACGATCATCCAACCCGAGATAAATGTTGAATGCACTCATAGAATATTCGTAATTGGTCAAGCGGTGACGTTCCTGCGGGCTCAATGCCGCCTGCCGATTTATCTGACCATTGCGCTCATTTTTCAGTCCGATTGTTCAACTCATTTTTTAGCCCCTGATCCTGGCACCTGATCTGGCCGGTGATCTAGCCCCTGATCTGGCCGATGATCTGGCCCATTATCCAGTTCGCTATTTCCATCGTCAGTCATCAAAGAGACGGTCAATTTGGGATCTAAGTCGCTGATGTAGGCTTTCTGGGCTTGGTAAAAAATACCGCCAGCGATGACAAACTGTACCTGACGATGGCGCACTTCAATATGCTCGACCGGGGTTGAAAACTGCACTAAGCCGCCGCCTTCTATAATGGCATCAACCATGGTATCGACCAAATGCTTGAAGTGATGCTGAGGGTAGTATGAGCCTTCGGCATAGTCGGAGACTAGGCTGGCGTGGGTCAGCAGGGCGATATCTTTTGGCGGTAGGGCATAGTCGCCGCTTTGTCCGGCTAAAAGCGCTTGCAGCTTGGGAGAGAGTCCACAGTGCTGGTACAAATCTTGCAGCGTCCAGTTGCGCCTAGAATAGAGATGCCAATATTTAGGCAGTTTGATCCAGTCAGCCCATTTTAGGTCGTACCATCGCAGATCTTCACCGAGGGCCACCATTTGCTGATGTAGGCGGGCAATTTCATCACAGTAAAGATTAATAGCCTTGGCTTCGTCGGCAAAGGTAGCCAGGAGGCGATCGCGCAAATTCTCCCATCCGAGTGGAATGCGAAAATCCACCTCAGGGGTAATGATCCGATCAACACAGTCCGAATCGAGCGAATTAAAAGGAACAGACTTGCCAATATAGTTCAAAAATCGAGCCACCGTTTGGCCTGGGCCACACTGGTAAATGTAATGCACATCCGCACAAAACGAATAGTCTCCATATTGAAAAGTGTGGCAACAACCACCGGGTAGATAATGCTGCTCCAAAACAGCGACCCGATATCCTTGTCGGGTAAGGCAAGCGGCTGCAGATAATCCACCCAGCCCTGCACCCAAAATCACATAGTCAAATGTTTGCATGGGATTTTCTCCTAATTATTCGCATCTAAACAATCCCTGTAGCAGCCTGAACAATGCTACAGGCTGCTACAAACCGGGATGTTTTTTTAGCGTTGGTCACCCTTGGATGTTTTTTTACCCTACACAGCAAAGTTGAAGAATCTATGATGCTACCGCCTTCGCCAAACTCATACGCTGCGCTACCAAACATGCCAGCCCCTTTTGCCCAGCGCCTATGGCCATGAGGGACGGGCAATCGAACAAACTATCCACTTTTACCCTGACTCAGCCTAGGATATGATTTTCGCGCAAGTCCCTTAGCTAAGATTGACCATCAAGGGGGTGATGCTCAAGGCTATGATTTTCGCTCACGAGCAAAGCTAGCGGCAACTGGCTAAACATATCGGCTAATAGTGGCGTATCACCCAAATTAATCGGCTGCCCCGTGAGCCAATCTTTCCAACTTGCCTGAGCACCCCGCGGCAGCTCTATGGCCGTGTCGCCCCATACCGCCTTCCCTAGCGGCACTGTTCCTGGCTCAACCAAGCCGGTCACAAACCGTGGGACCACCGTGATCACCGTGTGTTCACCCTTATGACGAATAAATGCAACCACATGATCGGCCCGTTCGCCGGTAACCTTTAAGGCTTGATAAGTCCCGCTTCTAAACACATTGCGGAAGTAGTTTCTTGCCGCCAAGCCCCGTAATGTAATCAATAGCTTAATGCGCCCGTCGCTGCGCTGCTTCAGCAAACTTTTCACTAAGGCAACCGGCTGTTTTTGCCAGCGAGCTTGTATATCTTGCAAGGCCTGTGAGCGCTTTTCATAGTTCACTGGCCGTCGATTGTCAGGATCGACTAGGCTCAAATCCCACAGTTCTGTCCCTTGGTAAAAATCGGGTACGCCCGGTGCGGTTAGCTTAATCAGTAGCTGCGAAAGAGAATTATACATGCCGTATTCAGCAATCCGCTGCTGAAAGTTTTGCAGTTTCTCTAAGAAAATGTTCTCTTTCCCAGGAGTTAGCAGGGTGTCTACAAAATTGACATAGCCCGTTTCGTACTCCACATCAGGCCGTAACCAGGCCGTGTAGACCTTAGCTTCTCGTACCGCCTTGACCACATAGGTTTTCATGCGCTCTTTAAATTCGGGCAGCTCTGACTCATCCAAGGGATATGCGCCGACAAGGGTTTGATACAGAAAATACTCATCGTTAGGATCGGGAATCGCTTGGTCGTTAATCCTGTGCTTTTTGTCAGCGTTCAGCTCACTCCAGAGTTTGACCTGAGCTTCCCACTCGTCAGGTAATTCCGAAATCACGCTCAAGCGTGCTCTGACGTCTTCACTGCGCTTGGTATCGTGGGTAGAGGTGGCGTTTAATGTATTCGGCCAATACTCTTGCTGATAGTGATTGTAGTCGTGAAATTCTTTGAGCGAAACGCCAAAGCGGTTAGGCGCTGCGCCTACTTCGTTGAGCCCAATAAACCGGTTGTAAACATAAAATAGGGTATCTTCTATGCCCTTAGCCATGAGCGGCCCCGTAAACTGCTGCAGTCGCATGACAAAATGCAACCACTGCGATCGCTCTGCCACTAACGAAGAAGCCTCATATTCGAGCATTAAAAATTTTTCAATCAGTTCTAGCTCATTCAACAGTTGAGGAATCCGCTTTCTCGCCTGCGAAATCGCAATTTGAATATACTCTAAATCTCGCTGAGAGCTGCCCCGCTGATTGATGTATGTGCAGTAAATCGGAAAACAAACTAACACTGCCTTAATGGCCTCTTTTAGGCCGTTTGCCGTCAGATCACGGCCATAGCGATACTGACTGGCCACTTTCTTTAAAAAACGCGCCAAATTGTCAATATCACCAACTAAGTTGGTATCGGCAATCAGTTGTTTCTTTTCTAAAAAGAGCTTTTCGTAACCCTCTCGTACACCGCTAAACTGTTTATAAAAGCGAGTAAAGTATTTTTGATTTTGCTGCTGATAAAAAATACCGTTGACATAGTTCAAAAATTCGTAGCCTGACGTTCCCTGCATGGGCCAATGGTGAGGCAACTGTTCATCTGTTTCTAAGATTTTTCAACGACAGTATATACGCCATTGGTTCTTTCATACAGTCGTTGTAAATAGCCCAGCGGATCGTATAGCCCATCGATGTGATCGATGCGTAAGCCGTTAATTTTTTTGGTTTTGACCAACTCTTCGATCAAAGTGTGAGTTTGATCAAACACTTTGGGAATATCAACCTTGAGACAAATCAGCTCATTTACTGTGAAAAAACGGCGATAGTTTAGCTCTTCTGCCCCCACCTTCCAAAAAGAGAGCCGGTAGAATTGTTCTAGTAGCAGCTTGTCGAGCGAATCAAAGCTCTGTGGCTTTCCTGGCTGACCGTTAAAAGCTTCAATATTTTGGTCAATAAATGCTTTGATTTCATCACTAGATTCGTACAGTTCCCACAACAAATGCTTGACAAATTGAGCTTGATCTCGCCTTTCTCGGCCCTTTAAGCTAGGAAAGGTGTTTTTTACGGTATTGAGGATGCCGACTAGTTTGATGTAATCCGTATGCTGACGCCCCATCTGTCGGCGCAACCAAGATATTTCGTGAGTCAAAAAAGCCGCGTAGGACTCTACCCTGACGGGAAAGTGCAGGCCATAGTAGTTCACCTTAAGTCCTTGTGAGCCGTAGCTTAGCTGAATTTCTCCTCGTTCCAAACAGCGATCATAAAAGTCTCCGAGCATGGGTGCGAGCACTTTTCCCTGAATATCTTCGTAGGAATGCTCCCACTCAATATCAAAATGATCGGCATATTGAGATTCGGTGCCATGTTCCAATACATCCATCAGGTATTGATTTTGACCGTCGTAGGCCATATGGTTGGGCACAATATCTTGGAGCCAACCCATACCCCGCTCTTGCAATTCTTCTATGAGCGCATCAAATTCTTCTCTTCCGCCTAGTTCAGGGTTGATTTGGTTTTGATCAACAACATCGTAGCCATGCTGGGAGCCACTGCGAGATTTAAAAATAGGAGAAGCATAAATATCAGCAATGCCGAGCTGATCGAGATAATCGACGATGGCTTTAGCTTGGGGAAACCCAAAGTCAGGAGTGAATTGAAGACGGTAAGTCGCAACAGGAATACGCATAAGGTAAAGGGAGAAAAAGGATGAAGGACGGCTGAAATCCAACTGAAGCTATCTGCTATCTACTATCTGTTATCTACTTAAATAGATGATCTGCTGAGATGATCTGCTGAGATGGTCTGCTGAGATGGGCCGTTCAGATGAGCCAATCAGATGGGCTAATCAGATAGGCCAATCAGATGGATGGGTTCATCAACCTAAACGGGCTTTGCCTGATAAAGGGCAATACTACGGGCAGCAATGGATATGGCTGAACAATCCTGGGCGGAAATAACCGGGGGGAGTTCGCTAGTCGGTGAGGTTTTATCAGCAGACCATTGGGCCGCTGCCGAATTGAGTTGTAAATGCCAAGTCTGGTTTTCTGCCATGAGATTTTCTGCTGTTGGGTTGGCTGACAAGATTCCTACGGGGAGTTCAACTTTTTCGCTCTGTTCGCCAAAGTTCATAATGCATAGCAAGTCACCGCTAAATAGGCGACGGCGATAGTAAAGCGTGTTGTTGGTATGGGCTGTTGTGATTTCTGCATGATGTGAGGGCGTCATCATTTGACAGCGCTTGCGCAGATTAATTAGCGCTTGATAGAACGCTTGCAGGATAATTTGTGACTGACGCTTGTCGGGTCCAGCGGAAGCTGCCGATAGCGGGCCGTTTTCTGCTGGGCGCTTGGGCGCAAGCCAGTTCAATTTAGATTTTTCAAACGTTTCTTCGCTGGCTGGATCAGGCGGGCTACCGATGTCGTGAAAGGCGCTGAACTCTTCTTTGCGCCCAGCGCGAACGGCTGCGATTAAGTCGGCATCGCCGTGATCGACAAAGTACAGAAAAGGAGCCGTCTCACCGTATTCTTCACCCATAAAGAGCAGTGGCAAATAGGGAGAGAGCAGCGTAGCGCCAGCGGCGAGCTTGAGGCTCTCAAAGGAAATTAAGGTGGAGAAGCGATCGCCCATCATCCGATTGCCCACCTGATCATGGTTTTGGTTGCAAACAACAAACTGATAGGACGGGAGATCAATAGCCGGTGCACCATGCTCACGGCGACGAAAAGCTGAGTACTGTCCGGTGTAGGTAAACCGGTTTTTAATGGCCTGAGCCAGAGTTTCTAAACAGGTAAAGTCACTGTAGTAACCAATGGTTTCACCTGTCAGACGGGTGTGCAGGGCATGGTGAAAGTCGTCGCTCCATTGAGCATCTAGCTGATAGCCTCCTTTTTCGCTAGGCCGAATCAGCCGTGGATCGTTCAGATCGCTCTCGGCAATGAGATAAAACGGATACTTTGTCTGAGCGCTTTGCTGGGCGTTGGTTTTGGCCAATGCTGCGACCGCTTCAGCCAGCGCCTGTAAAAAATGCTTGGCGCTAAAGTCGTAGATGGCATGGACAGCGTCTAGGCGAAGGGCGTCGATGTGATAGTCGCGCAGCCAACTGAGCGCATTTTCAATAAAGTAGTTGCGCACGCCATAGCTGTAGGCATCATCAAAATTGATGGCGCTCCCCCAAGGCGTCCGGTAACGCTCGGTGGTGTAGGGGCAAATTTGCCGGTGTAGTTGCCTTCGGGGCCAAAGTGGTTGTAAACCACGTCGAGAATGACGGCAAGGCCATAGCGGTGGCAGGCATCGACGAGTTTTTTGAGGCCGGTGGGGCCGCCGTAGGAATGTTGTACAGCAAAGGAAAATACACCATCGTAGCCCCAGTTTCGCCCACCCGGAAATTGGGCGACGGGCATAATTTCGATGGCAGTAATGCCTAGGGCTACCAGATCAGGCAGACGGGCGATCGCACTTTCAAAGGTGCCTGCTGCTGTAAATGTACCGACATGCAGCTCATAAATTATATAGTCCACCAGAGAAATGCCTGACCAATCGCCATCTTGCCAGTCAAACTGTGCATGATCGATCACTTCTGAAGGGCCATGTACCCCTTCGGGCTGAAAGCGCGAAGCCGGATCAGGCCATGCCTCTTGCCCGTTAAGCCGGTAGCGGTAGCGGGTGCCCGCAGGTAGATCTGGTGCGATCGCGTACCAATAGCCATCTTCATCTTTAGTCATCGGTAACTGCTGCGGCTCAGCCGGACTGATAACCTCGACAGCGACATTTTCCAACAGTGGTGCCCATACGGTAAACTCACACCCGCCATTACTTTGATTGATTCTTGCACCTACTTCCATGGCCAACCCAAACGCAACTATTAGGATGGTATTCAATAAATCAGAATTCTGCTGAGCTGCCAGAATACCAAACCAATGTATTGATCCATACCCACCTATCGTTAGAAGTCTATACCGAATCTAGTCTGCAAAAGTAAATAGGCACGCGCCCGTCACTGTTTAAAGACGCCTCACCCCCAGTCCTGACCGCTCTAGCAGCGCAGTGTGGCCCCAGCCAAGCCCGTCGTTTTGCCATCTCTCGAATACCCGCCACCTTAATCCGAGAGTGAAGCAGGTTTTGAGTGAAGCAGGTTTTGAGGGTTTGTTCAATAGAACATTGATATACATCGTCTTTACCCGATGAATGTTGTCGAAAATGTTTAGCAGATCTCATCAGAGATTTGTAGGAACAAGCTGTTATTGTCGTTGTGAATCTTGTTTCCTCAAAAAAATCACAGCATGAAACAGTATGAAACAGCATGAATCTGTTATCCGAATGATACGAAGCGGTAATATGAATCCACCGGGCATGACCCCTAACCTGTTGGTATTGCCCGAACGGGCCAAGTGACTCGCGGTTGGCACAAGGCGTAGCCTTCTTTATGAGTTATGCATCCGCATGAGTTATGCATCCGCAAACCGCCATAAAACCGCCATAAGTTACATATAACTTATATAACTTAACAACTCCCTTGCTGATTTCGTCGTTCAAGCTTATGCAGTACAGTAAGTTGCATGAACAAAGCTGTAACTCATCGACCTATTGCGGTAGATCTGTTTGCTGGCGCGGGCGGACTTGGCTTGGGATTTGAGCAAGCCGGATTTGATATCCCGGTGGCCGTAGAAATTGATCCCATACATGCCGCTGTTCATCAATATAATTTTCCGACTTGCGAGATGATTCCTCGCTCTATTACCACTGTCACTGGCCCAGAAATTCGCGCTGCCGCTCAGCTTTCGGCCCAGCAGCCCATCGCGGTAGTGATCGGCGGAGCCCCCTGTCAGGGCTTTTCTGCGATGGGGCCACGGCGCTGGAGCGATCCGCGCAATGCCTTGGTACAAGAGTTTTTTCGCCTAGTCGATGAATTACAGCCCAGCTACTTTGTGTTTGAAAATGTAAAGGGGTTGACGTGCGATCGCAATCGCCCTGTTTTAGCCGCCATCATCGCCACAATAGCCGCCATCAACTATCATGTCATCTCACCTTGGCAAGTGCTCAACGCCTGTCACTACGGCGTGCCCCAAAGCCGCGAACGTCTGTTTTTAATCGGCGCAAAAAACAACTTATCATTGCCCAGCTACCCTTTGCCTTTGGCCAAAACCCCTACCTGCGCCGATGCCCTAGACGATTTACCTGATGCCGAGCTATTTGAGCAACTGCTCACAGCCGGTGAAGTTCATGCCACTCTAGCCGAACCGGCCAGTCAATATGCCGCCCTCAGCCGCTGTCTATCCCCCCAGGATGGTACTACGGCTACCGACGTAAGTGGAATGCTAGCCTGCTGACCAACAGTATTCGCACTCACCATTCAGCGCGATCGCGATCGCGATTTTGCCCAGACCCGGCACCGGGTACCCGGAG
>JAAUPS010000027.1 GCA_012033015.1 Phormidesmis sp. RL_2_1 | reverse complement strand
AGCTTATCCATTCTGAATGGGCACCGGCTGTGCCGAAGCAGTCTACACCGCCTGCTAAATCTACCAGTTCTGGCACCCAATTGCCTGCTGCCATTAAGGGGTCTGTCCATTCTATGCAGGCTATTCGCGGACGGCTCACGGCCCTCGGCTGAAGCTGTGTTTTGGCCTGAAGCTGTGTTTTGGCCTGAAGCTGTGTTTTGAGTCGATTGATAACGTCTGTTGCTGCTGGCCTGTTCGTTGGCAAATCATCTAAAGCAGTAGCCTCTAAAGCAGCGGCCACACGGCTCATATCATGCCAGATGTCTGCTAATTGTTGAGGTTGAAGAGAGATGATCTGAATTGCAGGCTGATTTGGGGTGGTGTGATTCAGCACAGCGTGATCTGGGCCTGCTGCATCTGGGCCTGCTGCATCTGGGCCTGCTGCGCTCACCCATTCGCTCACGGCTTGCTCAACATCACTGAGGCTGACGGCACAAACTTCACACTGGGCCTGGGTAATAATGTGGGTAGGTTGTAACTCGGCCAGTACTTCTGTTTTGACTCGGTATACGCTGAGCGCTGAGGCCAATAGCTCACTTACGCGCCGGTGAATTTCGGCGCTGCTGCCAATCGGGTCAAATTTGGGCTCTGTGCAAATGGGCAGAGACTTTACCATTGGGGGATAGTCGCATTCGTGCGATCGCCCCACCAGATACTCACCATAGCCAAGCTGAGCCACAATCTCAGTGGCGCTAGGAATTAAAGAAACTATCCGTAGCGCTGGGCGTGATGGAGCCTGTAGCTCAGAACGACTCACATTAGACATTTCGGTAATCACCTCAATAAACACCTCTGTCGAACCAACGAAAACTTATTTTCATACCCGCTTACCCAGCATCTGCGGGCATACTGAGCCTATCTCCCCTCTCTACTGGGTCTAGCGTTCGGGGCTCGGTCTCGGTCTCGATCAAGATTGTCTTCCTCTTTGCACCGTCTGCTTTGCTGTTATGAACTGTACGTCAGCTATTTTTTATGCCTGCTGCCCTCCAAAAATCACTGCCCGAGCCTGAACTAACAACAGGCAGCCGCCAGCCGCTTGGCGTCCATTCTACGGTAGCTGATCTGCCGCTTTACCGGTTTTCAGTATCGGCTGATTGCCCAATTCAAGGATTGGTGGCGCACTTTGAGACGTATCTGGACTTGCCGGGAGTGATCATTGTGACGGCTAATGGTCATGCCCATGGCACTGTCACGGTGCTCTCAAGACAACAGTTCTTGGAATGTTTTTTACAGCTCGGGCATACCTCTCTCTTTAAAAATGGCCCGATTCGTTTGGTGCTAGGGCAAGCTACCCACAGTAGCCTCAGTTTGGCTAGCGATACTTCTATTTTGTTAGGCGCGCAGCAAGCTTTAAAGCGTTCTATCGATCAACAAGCAGTGCCTCTTTTAATCAAAGATGCCAGCGGCTATCAGTTATTAGATGCCCATGTGCTAAATGTGGCCCATTGGCAAATTCGTGGCTTAGAAATTCAAAGCCGATATGAGCGGCTGCAATTGCAGCTCCTTCAAAGTGAAAAAATGGCCGCCCTGGGCCGTTTGGTCGATGGTGTCGCCCACGAAATTTTAGACCCGGTTAGCTTTATCTGGGGAAATTTGGGTTACATTTCAAACTATGCGCAGCAGCAGCAGGCGTTGATTGCCGCTTACGAAGCGGCTTTACCTGAGCCACCTGCCGAGATTGTACAGCTCAAAGAAGATATTGAATTTGACTATCTCAGCAGTGATTTGCCTGCGGCTATCAAGAGCGCCAAAGGGGGTGCTCATCGGCTCAAGCAGCTTGCCACGAGCCTACAAAATTTTTGCCATATTGATGAGGTCCATCCGCGTCCGGCTGATCTCAATACGCTGCTAGACAGTACCCTACGGCTGCTCAGAAGTCATTTGGCCAATCCTATTAAAATTGAGCGCTGCTACGGGACACTCCCGCCTGTATTGTGTTTTTCAGGGCAATTGAGTCAGGTGTTTATGAATATATTCACCAATGCCATCGATGTTTTATTGACTCAAGCCCAGATAGCTCAATCCCAGTATAGTCAGGCTGATAGCCCAGCTTTGAATAACCCAGCCGAGCCAACATATCAAGTCCCTCAAATCATCCCTCAAATCACAGTGACCACCTGTGTTCGCGCCGCTCAATTTGCTCCGGAAGCCAGAGCCCATGCCTGCCGTTGGGTTTCGATTATTATCAGCGACAATGGCCCTGGTCTACCGCCAGCTTTAAAGGCGCAAATTATGGAATCTTTTGCGGCCAACAGCCATACTCGCAAAAAAACAGGGCTGGCGATGAGCTATCAAATCATTACCGCCAAACATGGCGGTAGATTTTGGATGCGCTCTTTTCACGCTTCAGAAGATATGTGCGATCGCCCTGAGAAAACCCCTACCGGCACTGAGTTTGAAATTTTATTACCGCTTACGACTGCTGAATAAGAGCTGAAAATGTAAGCCATTGAATATAGCGTTGCTCACTGGGCTAGAGTACAGATATTTTGGTGAAACCATGACGTGACAACAGGCCAAGCAACGCGCTTGTACCCGTTGGCGTAGCCTCGCTGTCGGCGTTATGCATCCGGCACACACTATAAAGCCCAACGGCCATGACATTGCCAGCGATTGTCAGCTTTCCTTTGATAAAATCTCAGCTCCCAAGTGACTGCCGCCGACAGATCAATCAGCTCACCTGCCAACTGCCGTAACCCTGGCCCATCTTTGGCCTCAAAGCCGTAGGCCAAGCTCAAATGCAGCCAGTCTTTGAGCCGCAGAGGCTGCTGCCGAGTGGGCGAAGCGGCCCGCGCTGCAAAAGCGGCCACCATCTGCTTTAAGCCTCGGCTTGAGCACAAGGCCGTGCCAATCTTCTTTAAACGCAAGCTGCTGAATTATCACGGATAGATCAGCTTCGGCCCTTTGAAGAGGGGCTTGAAGAGGGGCCTGAAGAAGAGGGGCTTGAAGGGGCTGACGAAATTCGCTCAGCACGGTGTCTAGGGTCATCAGGTATTGGGCGATCGCAGCTTCCTCATCTGCAAAAAAGCCCGTCAGCGTACAGTGAGGCATATAGGCATGGGCTGCGTTTTTACCATACCGGCGTTGGCTTTTTTCAAAATAAGTGGCTATTTGCGTTGCCAAAGGCCCAACCGGACAGCTATACAAAATGAGCTGCGTCATCTGTTGTGTTTGCAACTTAGCCTAAACAACAATCATTTAGTCTCACAGTTGGCGATCAATTGGCGTGATCAATTGGCGTATAGTACGATCGGATCTTCTGGGCTGATCACCACCACAGAGGGCGCTGTCGTGTTGCCCACCACCACACCAGCCGCAGCACCGCCTAAGACTTCTAACAGGTCAGGACGACCAAAGACTTCACCTAGCACATAGCCGCCGACTGCTCCAATCGCCGCATCGGTTAAGATAGCGCCTGTGGAGGTTTCACGTGGATCTTTGCGATCGCGCAGCAGCTCAGAAACCGCACTGATCTGATAAATGCGATCAGCAATTTCAATCGAGTCAGCCACATAAAACAAGCCTCCTTCGGCAGGCTCAAACCGTCCTCGAACTACAGTGCCAATCGGCAACCGGCGATTGCCAATGGCTGATTCCTGACTGAGGACCAAGTCGTGCTCATAGGTACCATTTTTATCAAGGTACAGGGTTTCTTTTTGCTCTAATGTGGTTTGCAATGTTCCTTCCCCGCGCACGGCTTCAGGTGCCTGAGCTTGAGCGCCCGTTTGCGAGACACCTTGATTGCGCTGTGACGAAAACACTTGCGCATTTGCTGCGATCGCAAAAGGCCCAAAGCCTGCGAGCACAAGGGCAGTTGCCCCACCGATAACCAAAGATTTCATAGCAACTTTCCTAAGAAAAAACGTAATGGCCAAAACCTAATAGCACTTCGCAGCGTTTTATGCGTGACTCCACTCACTGAGTGACTTAAAAAAAGGCGGCTCAAGCGATCACCATGAATCTGATTGACAGAACCCTTTTTACAGAATCCTTTTTACAGAACCCTTTTTACAGAATCCTTTTTACAGTCCCGTTTTTACAGTTTTCTTATCACAGATTACAGAACCCTGTTAACCGGCCACCTCTTTAAAGCATTCCTACTGTAGCCCGACTTAATCACCCTATTGCGCCCTAAGGGTGCAGCTATACCGATTGGCACTCTCCTAATGGGCACGTCTTTCGATTAACACCCTTAAGATGAGCACTCCGCCATCTTCCGCCATCTTTCCCCATCTTCCACCATCTATTGAATAGCCCGACTCAAAGCAGCTCCAATGGTCGCTAGCAAATCAGGCCGTGTTCCGGCAATCACACCGCCTACAAACCCAAACAAATGCCCTTCCCACGAAATGGTATCTGGGCTTGAGCTAGGCAGCATAGCCCAGAGCTGCTTGCCGTACATTAAAAAAACCACCAAGGCAAATCCCACCGTCAATAGGGTTGGCCCCACATAGCCATTAATCAGCAAAAAGCCAATGTAGCCAAAAATAATGCCGCTAGCACCCACATGAATGGCATCTCGCCCAAACAGCCAAGTCCCTAGTCCGCCAATGAGCAAAATGGTCACCGTCACCGCATAAAATCACCCTCGCTGCCAAATTCACCTTGCAGCAAAATCAACCAGCCCAGTACCGCAAAAGGCAAAGTATTGGCTACTAAATGGCTGACATCCCGGTGAAATAGAGGTGAAAACACTACTCCTACTAGGCCACCAAGCTGTCGCGGACGAATGCCAAATACCTTGCTTAAGCCATTCCCCAGAGCGATGTTGATCAAGCTGACCATCCAGGTCAACAGAATGCTATCGCGCAGCACTTCTACCTTAGGTCGCCAGTCAAAACTACTATTCATACTGCCAGAATACAGCGACATAATAACGCCGCTCAACAGCAGCGCTAGCAGCAGCGCCTGCGGTTTAATATTCATCGAGCAATGACTCCATTTCTCTTTGCCTGAGTATAGATAGGCTGAGCACCGGTAGGGTGAGTATGGGACAATAGGACTCGTTGATTTGTGGGTATTGGGTTTCTAGCCATATGAAAAGTCGTATACAGTTAAAAGATTTTGGCTCCAGCTTAGCCGCTATCGGGTTGCCCTTGGGGATGTCGCTGGTGATTGGGCTGGCAGCACTTTTTGGCTTTGCTACCCCTAGCTGGGCTTACATTCCCGATGATGTGGAAATGCTGCTCACCAATAACGAATGCCCTGTGTGCATTCTTAACGATGCTGACTTGAGTAACGCCCAACTCCATCGAGCCAACCTTAAAGTAGCATCCTTAACGGGTGCAAACCTCAGCGGCGCTGACTTGAGCAATACGAATCTGATGCTCTCCGAGATGATAGAGACTAACCTCACCGAAGCCAATTTAACTGGGGCTGAAATGAACGGTGCTCAAATGAAAGATAGCAATTTGACTGGGGCTGATTTGAGCGGCGCAACTTTGACCCAGGCCAACTTACTCGATGCCAATTTAACCAATGCCAAGCTGATTAATACGGAGCTAACAGCGGCTGTAATTGGCATGGCCAACCTCAGTGGGGCAGACCTGACCGGCGCAAACTTACGCGGGGTAAACCGGAGTCGGGCCATTTTGTGCCATACGATTATGCCCGATGGCACTGAAGAAATCGCGATTGTTAGTCGAGGTGGCCGGTGATTAAGCAACGGTTTCAGTCAATGACAAAATCCTCCAAATCTTGACAAACGCTATAGTTTTACAGCTACTCAGCCGCAGAAATTTATGGTTAAGCCAGTGATCGAGCCAGTGATCGAGCCAGTGATTGAATCCGCCGCGCCCTCAAATAACTCAGATAACTCAGATAACTCAGATAACTCAGATGACGTTACTCATACGGCCCATCGTCAGGCTGCTATTCCTACGCCTCAAGGGGTGAAAATTTTCAGGCGCATCGAGTGGGTGCTTAATCCGGTGGCCTACCTAGAGCGGACTAAAACCCAAACCCCTGATTTTTTTGTTGAGGATTCTTTGGGGTTTGGGTTTGGGCCGATAGTCGTAACGAGCCATCCTGAGGCCATACGCTATATTCTCAGCCGCGACCATACAAAATTCACTTCTCCAGGTGAGTTCAACAGTATTCTATCGCCGCTAATTGGCGATAGTTCTGTCATTATGCTCAGTGGCGATCGCCACAAAGAGCGTCGTCAGCTTGTGACTCCCGCCTTTCACGGTGAAAGGTTGGATGTGTACGGTCAGCTTATTTGCAATTTGACAAAAGCAAATGCAGATAAGCTGACCGTGGGAGAGCCTTTTTTAGCGCGCGGCTTGGCTCAAAAGTTATCGTTAGAAACTATCTCTCAGGTTGTCTTTGGCCTCACGGACAGTCACCGCTCAAAAGAGATTATGGCGGTGATGACTAAGATGCTAGATCGGCTGGGTTCACCGACTTCTGCACTGTTGATATTTTTTGATCGACTGCAAAAGGACTTAGGCGCTTGGAGTCCTTGGGGGCGGTTTGTGCGGTTGCGTCAGCAGCTTGACGATTTGGTCTATGAAGAGATTCGCGATCGCAGGGAGGCTGCTTTGCACAATCTCGATGCAGCCCCTACTGATATTCTCTCGATGCTCATGGCGGCTCGCACCGAAACCGGTGAAGCGCTCAGCGATAAAGAACTGCGCGATGAGCTGATGGCGCTGCTGATGGCCGGACATGAAACCACCGCAACGGCCATAGCCTGGGCAATGTACTGGGTGCACAAACACGATGACATTAAAGATAGGCTGCTGGCGGAACTTGAAACTGTAGGCCCCGATGCCTCGCCGATGGCGATCGCCCAACTCCCCTATTTAAGCGCTGTATGCCAAGAAACGCTGAGGCGATCGCCCGTAGCAATGTTTACCTTTCCCCGCGTTGCTCAAGTGCCAGTAGAATTTATGGGCTACCGCTTTGCTGCAGGCACTACCTTCCTTGGCTGCATTTTTCTCACCCACCAAAGAGAAGATCTTTACCCCGAGCCTAAAGCCTTTCGCCCCGAGCGATTTCTGGAGAAAAAGTTTTCGCCCTATGAATTTATTCCCTTTGGTAACGGCACCCGTCGCTGCATAGGTGCGGCCCTAGCCCAATACGAAATGCAGTTGACGCTAGCGACCTTGTTGGGTAACTATCAGTTTCGCTTAGCCGACAGCAAACCAGAATTGCCCAGACGCCGAGGGGTGACCCTATCGCCCTCGCGGGGTGTCCCCATGATTTTTGAAGCAAAGAAATAGTCTCCTTTTTCCTTAATCAATTTCCTTAATCAATTTCCTTAACCAATCTGTCGTAATCTCTGTCGTAATCGCCTGTTTATGTCTATCTCTATCCAAACACCGACTGTTTTTGACCGCAGCCACTGGGGCCGTATTCGCCTTGCCGGGGCCGATAGAGTCCGTTTTTTGCACAATCAAACCACTCAAAACATTGAGCAGCTCTCAGCAGGGCAAGGCGCTCATACCGTGTTCGTCACCTCGACCGGGCGCACGATTGATTTGGCGACGACTTATGCTTTGCCTGAAGCCTTGCTCATTGTCGTTTCTCCGGGCATGACCCAGCAGATTTATGACTGGATGGATCGCTATATTTTCTTTTCCGATCAGGTGACGCTCAGCGATGAGAGCGAACAAACTTTTTTATTTACACTGCTCGGAGAAGGCGTGGATCAAATCATGACAGCGATTGGCGCAGGCGATTTGGTCGGGCAAGCTCACTTTACCCATCGCCGCATTCCTCTCTCCTCTATAACAGGCGATATACCGGAAACAGGCGATATACCGGAACAAGTCGGAAGTGATCTCAGTGATCTCAGTGATCTATCAGATATTGCCGTGGCTGTTGGCAGTGACCTTGCGATCGCAGGCTACAGCCTTTGGGGTGCAAAAGCTCAAGCCCAAAGCGTATGGCAAGCTCTACTGGCAGCGGGCGCAAATCCTGGTAGCGCTGAGCAGTGGGAAGCGCTGAGAATTCAGCAAGGCCGCCCCATGCCCGGACAAGAACTCACCGATGACGACAATCCGCTTGAGGCCGGTTTATGGCACAGCATTTCCTTTGAAAAAGGCTGCTACATCGGCCAAGAGACCATTGCTCGGCTAAATACTTATCAAGGGGTAAAAAAGAGACTTTGGGGATTTGTTTTTCATGGCAACTCGGCAGAGCACCTGCAGCCTGGTGCGCCCATCTCGCTAGCAGGGACTAAAATCGGCAGTCTCACGAGCCTGAATCGGAGTGAGACAGGCTGGTTAGGATTGGGCTACCTACGCACCAAAGCCGGTGGGGCGGGACTGAGCGTTGTTATAGAAGATAAAAATGGTAACCCGGTGACGGCTGAGGCGATCGCCCTACCTTTTATTCGCCACGAATATTACACAGCCGCTGAAAAAAGCTAGCATTGGTTGTTCGCCTAACGGCTTGAGCCAATAAAACTGTCCTAAGCAACTCGACAGATGCAATGGCTGCTGCGATGTCACTCACCGGCTAACCAGTACAGCACTTCTTCTTTTAAGCCCTTAATGTCTCGATAAAATTCTTGCTTAACAAACTGACCGATCGCATCGAAGGGACTAAAAGAGCGGCTGGCCTCCCACTGGATATCTTGGGCAATCGGCGTGGTATGACTGCCTTTGATAATTCTCACCGCTGTTGTCCGTGGAAACCGTTGAATGAGCACATCGCTCAATGGTCTGGTTTGATCAAGTGTGTCGCTGCGAAACTTAATCAGCAAATTGTATTGAGTGGGATATTCGCGCTGAATAATATCTAAGGTTTGTGCTGGACTCGGTGTGAACTCTATGCGGGTATCTAGCTTTAAATCTGGCGCAAACTGACTGGCTTGCTGAATCGCCTGCTCCAGCAAAGGAATAGATTTTCGGGCTGGATAGTTGTTAAACGATACAAAAATATTGCCTGCTCGCGCCACCCCATGAAGACTGCCAATCAGCAGATGAACCTTGCAGCCCATGCTATGGCCCAAGCCATAAATGGGCAGTTTGCTGAGATGAGGTTGGCGCTTGGCTAACACCATCAGACCCTGCTCAAAAGTGGTCAGGGTTTCTTGGGCGATCGCGCCATGGTCAAATGTATTGACAAAGGGCGTGGCCATGACCGCATAGCCTTCCGCGTACAGCGCTTCTAACAGCCAGCGGTAAGTCAGATGAGGCGCTGCCGCCACAAAAGCCCCACCCAAAAAATGAACAATCGCTCGGGGCTGCTCAGGGACTAAAAACCAATTACCAGAAACTTCTTGCCAATACATGCAGCAATACTTGCAGGTGAACCTATACGCCTTATTTTAAGGACTTTCGCCGCAAGCAGGCAGGCGCTGATCTAGTATTGCATCACTTCAAACTGCTATGGTATAGTCAATAGCCGGTGTAAATCCACCCTATATCAGGACGTATAGCTCAGTTGGTTAGAGCGCATCGTTGACATCGATGAGGTCCGCCGTTCGAGTCGGCGTACGTCCATTCTCCAAAATCCTTAGTATAACTGGCGTTCAGCGGTTCGTTCAGGCCATTTTGCGACGGAATATTAGCACCAGATTCGATAATATAGCGCCAGATTCGATCAAGATTGGTGCAAAATTGGTGCAAAATGCCGCCACCCAGAATTTGCACATCACTGGTCAAATTCTCCGAATAGAACGCGGCAAAGACACCCTGCCCTGCCGCTGTTGGATGCACCAAGTCGAAGAATAACTGTTGATCTAGATTGGGGAGCGAGGCTGGATTTTCTGGAAAGCTTAGAACAGGGCCGTCAGGTGTTTCTGTCACCGTCGGGTTGCCGCCAATGCCAAAAAAGCGGAAGGTTGAGAGAGGTGCCAAAAAAGCAAAAGCGCTAGGGTCTGCTGTGATTTCTCCAGCGATCGCAGCAAAATCCACCATACGAACATTTACCCCTGCTGCTGCCAACTGTTCACTGCCTGCTAGCAACGTCTGGTTGTGAGTTTCGCTCACGGCATCTGGGAGAGCCGGTTGCAGGGTGCTTGCCGGGAAAAAGCTGCCAACGGGCAATTCGTGACCTTTTGCTAGGGATGACATGGGATAAACGCATTCACAAACACATTCAACGGTTATCTATTTGCGTTGATCCATATACCAAAAATAAGTGATAACTATCAGCAGAGGCATGAGGCTAAGGCCCTTTTTTTCTGCGGGCCTTTAGACCTAAGGGCAAATTAGGTCTAAAGGCATACGAGCGCTGATACCCTTCTAAAATCCTTTGCTACAACCTCTAGCTACGCCAACACTAGGTCGCCAATATCGAGATTGTTTAGCTGGAAGCTTTGCAGGCGCAGCGTGTTACCTGCCTGGAAAGATACGAGCGTGTCGTCACCCTGCTGCCTCGCTTGGTCAATCGCACTTTGCGCCTGCCCTAGGTTCAAGTTCAAGGCACTGACATTTAGCAAATCGGTGCCGTCTAGGAAGTCGGTAATGATGTCATTCCCATAATTACGCTCTAGCACAAAGACATCAGAGCCAGCGCCACCCGTTAGCGTATCTTGATTGCGACCGCCGTTAAGAATGTCGTCCCCTGCGCCACCGCTCAGCGTATCTCGCAAATCGCCGCCAATCAACAGATCGTCACCTCCAAGACCGAGGACTTCACCGTTGACGGTGCCACCTGCGCCGTTGAACACATCGTCAAAATTGCTCAGGCGCACATCGTCATTAATGCGCCCTGTGTTGTTGATAGTAAGGCCATTGTCCGCGCCGAGGCCGTCAATACCAAAGGAACTGTTCGGATTTTGTGCTTGCGCTCCCTGGATGAGTCCCCGGTTGTTGATTTCACCTTTGAACTGGCCATCAATATCAATGCCATCAGCGGTCTCGGAGAGAATAGCTCCGCTGTTATTGATATCGCCGATAAGGCTCGCATCACCGTCAATTTCGATGCCACCCCCTACTGCTGCAATCCTACCGCGATTGTTGATGTCGCCTGTTAGCGTCGCGCCATCGAGATCGATCCCTTCGCCTGTAGCGACAAGGTTGCCAAAGTTGTTGATGTTCCCGTTAAAAAGGCTGCTGACTTGAATACTGTCACTTTCGCTAGAGATAATACCTCGGTTTATCAAGTTGCCGACAACATCACCATCAAATCGAATTGCGTCATTGCCTTCGGAAATAATTTGACCTGTGTTGACAATGTTGCCTTCAAGCCGGACTTGCTCTTCGATCAAGATGGCATGGTCTGTTTCAGAGGCCAAAATGCCTTGCCCCAAGTTATGGATGTTGCCATCGAACACAGATACATCGCCAGCATTATCACCGTGATACAGCCGTACAGCCGTCGCCTGGTTGGTGGCGTTGTTCTGTGGGCCATCAGGCTCGCCGCGTCCTTGCACAAGGCCACGGTTCACCACTGAACCGTCCACATGCGCACCCAATTGGAGAGAAATTGCATCGCCATTGAGTCCTGCACCGACATCAATCACACCGCTGGCCTCATTAATGATGCGGAAGTTGTTGGCACTTTGATCTGCATAGACGGTGCCGTTGCGTGGGTCGGCAGAGGTGGTGATGAGACCTCGGTTACGCACGGTGTTGCGATCGCCACCAATGTTGATTGCGCGGCTAGTGCTGGTGATGATGCCGTCGGTGTCATTGACCAAGTTTCCTCTGGCGGTTCCCCCATTGCCAAAGTTGACACCATCACGCCCACCGCTGATTGTGCCGCTGTTCGTAAGCGTGCCTCTAAAGTTGCTGCCGTCTTCAAACAAAACACCATTCCCATTGGCTGGATTGGCGCTTTCAATGAGTCCTGAGTTGTCGATATTGCCGACGAGGGTAATACCCTCTTCTACGATGACGGCTGGGCCGTTTTCGGCGGCGAATGTGCCAGTGTTGTTGATATCTCCTGTAAACCGGCCTCGCTCAGTTGGTGTATAAAGGCGCAGCGCAGACGCTTGGTTCTCAGGATTGGCCACTCCTGGTAGCCCCCGGCCCTGCACAAGGCCATCGTTGTCGATACTACCGACGACGGCTCGGCCAAGCTCTAGCGAAATGGCATCTCCGTTATTGCCAGTCCCCACGTCGATAACGCCTGTCGATTCGTTGCTGATGACGATGTTTTGGGCGGTGACGTCGCCATAAACGGTGCCGTTTCGCGGGTCTGCCGAGGTGGTAATTAGCCCAAAGTTGTTGACGACGCCTGCTTGCCCGCCGATATTAATAGCGCGGCTTGCGCTGGTGATCAGACCTTCGTTGCGGATTTGAGCAGAGGCGGTGTCGCCGTTAGCAATATTAATACCGTTGAAGCCGCCGTCGATCTCGCCTTCGTTGTTGATGCTAGACCCAATCCCATCGATTTGAATAGCTGTTTGGTTGCTTTCAATCAAGCCCGTGTTTTCTACATTAACGCTGTTGAGTGTGCTTTCAACGCTGACGGCTGTAGCGTCACCTGTTTGTAGCCTGCCGCCTGCTTCGATGTTGAGCGCTTCACCTAGTTCGTCTAAAACCACTGTTTCGGTAACCTGTTCGTTGCTGATGAAGTTTTCCATGATTATCTTTTTTCCAATGTTTTTGAATGTTTTTCAACGTATAGCTGTTGAGCTGGTACCGAGTAATACAAAGACTCGGGACACGTTTTTTTGACAGTTGCATCATAGTCAGAGCTGTTACTGCGAGTCTTGAGGCGAAGGACCTAATTGTGATTTGGGGCCTGAGACCTATGGCAGCGTAAAGAGAGGAAGAGGGAGAAATACCTGAGTGGCTCACAATGAAGGTTCATGGGTAGCACAGGGCTTTTTCAGCAGACTCTCATATTGAAAAAAGTCAGCATTTTAATCTATGTCTACAGCCACAGAAACGAAAGCCAAAGCAACGGAGTCGCCCCATCATGAATCCAGAAAACATCAGCCTAAATTCTTTATCAGACCCGATTCGAGTGCTGTTGGTAGATGATGAAGATATTGTTTGCTATGGTCTGAAATCGATTTGCCAGGCAGAAAGTGCTTTGCAAGTGGTGGGGGAAGCGGCGAATGGGGAAGCAGCGATCGCCCAAGCCCAAGCCTTAAATCCCGATGTCATCCTCATGGATATCAATATGCCAGTGATGGACGGTGTGCAGGCGACAGCTTCGATTTGCCAGGCTTTCCCTCATATTAAAGTGTTGATTCTGACTGCGTTTGAAGATGATGAGCACTTGGTTGCGGCCATGCAGCAAGGGGCGTCAGGCTATGTTCTAAAAAATACGCCGCCAGAAGACTTTGTCTGCATTATTCGAGCGGCGCACAAGGGCTATTTGCAAATTGGGCCGAGCTTGAGTCAGCGGCTGTGTCAGCAGTTGAAGCCGCTAGCGGTGGTAACGCAGCCGGTGAATCGCAAAGGGATTACGCCCAGGGAGCGAGAGGTGCTGAGCTTGGTGGCTGAAGGTGCCAGTAATCGAGAGATTGCTGGGATGCTGCATATTGCTGAGAAGACGGTGAAAAATCATGTCAGTAGTTTGCTCAGCCGGGTGGGGGTGCGCGATCGCACGCAGCTAGCGCTTTGGGAAAGGCAGTTCAGCGCTTGAGGGCTGCTCAAAACAGTCAGCTTCAATAGTAAACTGCAATAATTAACGACAAACAATGCGACATGAGTTGCACTTTGACCTGAATCCTAACCGTGAGAGATCCTAACCGTGAGAGATCCTAACCGTGAGAGACAGTGCAAATGAAACTGGGCAATCTAGGCACAAAATTCAGTTTGTTGTTAGCGCTAATATGGCTAATCGGCGGTAGCGTCACCATATTTACGCTATCTAGGCATCTCAATGCTCAAGCCGAACAGACAGTTCGAGAGCGAGCAGAGATTGTTCTTACCGCGATGCAGGCAGCTCGCGACTATACCCAAGACAATATTCAACCTTTGGTAGAAGCCTACTCAGTGGCTGACAACACCTTTACCCAAGAGATTATTCCAAATTTTGCGGCTCGCAGCATTTTCTCGAACTTTAGGCAGCAAGACCCAAGCCTGCTCGATTACCTGTACAAAGAAGCCGCCGTAAACCCCACCAACACATCTGACTTAGCCGATAGCTTTGAAGCCGCGCTGTATCCTCAGCTAGAGCCCCTCACCGACACACCATCCGAAACGGTCTCGGGCTATAGAATGCTAAATGAACAAAAGTTCTTTTATCTGGCCAGACCTTTAGTTGTTAATGATGAGAGCTGTTTGGTATGCCACGGCAATCCTCAAGATGCGCCAATGCCTTTGATTAATATGTATGGCGATCGCAATGGTTTTGGGTGGAATCTCAATGAAATTGTGGCGACCCAAGTGGTCTATGTCCCCGCAGATAAAATCTTTGCACAGGGAAGACAGAATTTGTGGACGGTGACCAAGACCTTCTTAGGGGTGTTTGGTGCATTGTTTTTCACAATTAATTTGCTGCTGTGGCGCACGGTCATTCGACCTTTGAAAATTCTCACGGGGACGGCAAAACAAATTAGTGCGTGCTCTGTTGAAGGTGCCCAGAGTGCGAGTGGCCGGACAGAAAGCGGCCAGTGTGCCGCACTAAAAGATGAACAATTGACGGCGCTGACAGTGCGTAAAGATGAGCCAGGGCAGCTAGCGCGGGCGTTTGACTATATGCTGTATGTGCTGGGGCAAAGAGAACAAGATTTGCAGCAGGCGGTGGAAGAAAGAACCCAATCGCTCTTTCAGGAGATGCGCGATCGCCAAACGGCTCAATCAGCCCTACAGATATACACCCATGCCATGAACCACGACCTACGCAACATTGCCATGGGCATTTCTAGCGTCGTACAAGGCATTATATTTCGCGCTGGTAAATCTCTCATACCAGACAGCGAAGCCGGTATCGCAGCCGACACCCAAAGCGTTTCTGTAGACAAAACCGCAATATCACTCATTCAAAAGAGCTGTGATCGCCAGTTATCGTTAATGGATAACCTCATGGATGTGCGATCTGCTGATATGTGGCAATCGGCGTTGCAGCCAGCCCCCGTCAGTTTGCCGCAATTAACAGCCACTCTCGTTGCAGCCTATCAGGCCAAGTGCGCGTCATCTAGTGATACAGTGACCTTTGAAAATCGGATAGTCGCCAGTGGCGCATCTGACCTGCCGCTAGTGCAAGCCGATGAATGTCAAATTCAGCGAGTGTTTGAAAACCTGATAGACAACGCCTTGAAATACAACCCAGAAGGCGTGCATGTGGCACTGAGCGCAACACTGAATGAACGTGAAGACACCATCCGATGCGCCGTCACAGATAACGGTCAAGGAATCGCACTAGATAAAAGCGTAGACTTGTTTGATCTGTACAGCCGTGGAATTCAGAAGCTATCTGGCTGTGGCTACGGCTTAGGGCTATACATTTGTCGAGAGATTATCACAGCCCACGGTGGGCGCATTGGCGTAGACACTTCACCCGGTGAAGGCGCAACTTTTTGGTTCACATTACCTATAGATAGGAAGTAACTGCTCTATTAGGTGACAGTGGAGTAGTCGGGTAGCAAAAGTCGGTTGATGACTATCCAAGAACTATTAAGCGCCGTTCAGAAACTCAGCTTGTCCGATCAAATCCGGCTAGCACGTCAACTCATGCAGACAGCAAGCCAAAAACTTCAGGCGGCTTCTGACACTTTATCTACTGAGCCTGAGCCAACCGAAGATCTTTTAAATGCTAGTAGCTTTTTTCAGGCATAGCGCTTCTGAAGCGTTCGCAAAGATATTGAGCCGTTAGTTTCACAAGTCAGCCATATGTCAGCCTTTCGTAGCCTATAACGTAGCCTCTCAGGCTGTGTAATAGAAACAAGCAAACGCACCAAGCGCGCGCGCTGCTGTTACTCAGTCGTAACACAAATCAACGTTTTCTCTCACTAAAACGCTTCGTATAAACCGTCCTGATGAAAAATCAGGACTATTAGATTGCGTCGTTTTTTTGTGAGTGTTTTTCAGCCCTCTAAACACTAAAGGAAATCCAAAAATGAACAACTTTCTAACTTTTCTGGTAAACGAAATCGTAGGTAGCTTGTTTAAAGACGCCCCTACAATTGACGATCTCGGTGACATCTTTATTGGTAATCAGGGCGATGACAAGCTCAAAGGCGGCGATAAAGATGACATTTTCCTGTCGAGCGGCGGTGACGATACCGTCTTAGGGGGTGGTGGCACCGATGTCGTTTTTGCCGGGAGTGGCAACGATATTGTGATTGGTCAAACCGGCGATGATGTTGCCTTTTTAGGGAATGGTGATGATCGCTTTATCTGGAACAACGGCGACGGCAGTGATTTCATTGATGGTGGTAAAGGCTTTGACATTACCGAAGTGAACGGTGCCAACGGTGCTGGCGATGAGTTTGATCTGCGCGAAGTTAAAGGTCAGGCCATTTTTAACCGTCTCAATCTGGGGCCGTTTACCCTGACGAACGAAGAGATTGAGCAGTTTGAAATTAATGGCCAGGGCGGTGATGACTCACTGACGGTGGGTGACCTCACTGGCACCGGGGTTGAAAAAGTCGTCTTCAAAGGCGGCAAAGGCAACGATGTGTTAGATGCCAGAGAAAGCTCGACCACCCTTGAGGCTTTTGGGGGTAAAGGCGACGATGTGTTGTTGGGCGGTTCTGCCGACGATACGTTTTCTGCGGGTGCCGGTAATGACCTCGTTGTAGGTCAACGGGGAGAGGATACCGCCTTTTTAGGGAAAGGTGATGACCGATTTATCTGGAACAACGGCGACGGTAGTGACTTCATCAACGGTGGCGCAGGCTTTGATGTTACCGAAGTAAACGGTGCTGATGGTGCTGGTGATGAGTTTGACTTGCGCGCAGTTAAGGGTCAGGCCATTTTTAACCGTCTCAATCTGGGGCCGTTTACCCTGACTAACAAAAAGATTGAACAGTTTGAGATCAATGGCCAGGGCGGTGATGACTCACTGACGGTGGGCGATCTCAGCGGCACTGGGGTTGAAAAAGTTGTCTTTTCGGGCGGCGACGGCAATGATGTGTTAGATGCCAGAGAAAGTTCTACTACCCTTGAAGCTTTTGGCGGTGACGGCAACGATTTGCTGCTGGGTGGCTCTGCCAAAGATACCTTTTTTGCGGGCGGTGGCGATGACATCGTTGTGGGTCAACGGGAGGATGATACCGCCTACTTGGAAGATGGTGATGACCGCTTCATTTGGAACAACGGCGATGGCAGTGACTTCATCAACGGGGGTAAAGGCTTTGATGTCACCCAAGTGAACGGTGCCGACGGTGCTGGCGATGAGTTTGATCTGCGAGCAGTTAAGGGGCAGGCCATTTTTAATCGACTCAATTTGGGGCAGTTTACCCTGACTAACGAAGAGATTGAGCAGTTTGAGATTAATGGCCAGGGCGGTGATGACTCTCTGACCGTGGGTGACCTCGATGGCAGCGGGGTTCAATCCGTTGTCTTCTCGGGCGGCGACGGCAATGATTTTCTGAATGCGAGCGGTACGGCTACACCGATTGTTGCTGATGGGGGTGCTGGTGACGACATTCTTATCGGCGGCACGGGCGACGATATTCTCATCGGTGGCGGCGGTGCTGACTTGTTGATTGGCGGTGGCGGTGCTGACATTCTGATTGGCGGTGATGGGCTCACTTCATTTGGCTTTGATACGGGCGCTGCCTTTAATGCAGCAGATATTGGAACAAATCTGATCCAAAACTTTGAGAGCACTGACACCATTGTGCTAGATACCACGGTCTTTACCGCGTTGACCAGCGAAATTGGCGGGGGACTATCCGCCAGTGAATTCGCCGTTGTCGATAGCGCAGAGGCCGCCGCCTTGAGCGATGCCCTGATTGTTTATGGCGCAAATACGGGTCACCTGTATTACAACGCGAACGGTGCTGAGGCAGGGTTTGGCAGCGGTTCCCAGTTTGCCACCATCGAAGGCGCACCTATGCTTGATAATAACAGCTTTGTTGTTCAGGCATAAACAAGCGGGTGCATCAGCACAACAGAGAGGAGAGATAAAGAGAATCTTCTTTATCTCTCAAAGACATCAATTTATTTCAACAATATTTGAATTCAGCGAGGCTATATCAATGACAAAGCTATCAAAGCCCAGACCTAACATCTCTCGGCCTGCCAGACCTAGACCTAGGCCTTTTAGACCTAGGCCTACCACTTCTCGGCCTACCCCCCAGCGCCCCCCCATTGCAGAACCCATCGATACTAACGAACCGCCGTCAGGGCCCCCGCCAGCCGTTGATTTTCCCTCCGATGCCCAGCAGGCAACCACACGCTCAGAGGCTGAAACCTATGGGGAGATCGGCAGCACTCTTGGCAAAGGCTACGAACAATCTCCCCCAGAGGATATTCCCGGTCAACCCCTGTCGCAACTCGTGTCATCCGGCGCGTTGCCACAATATGATCTTATGCTGCGGCTGCAATCACAGATCGAAGAGGGATCTCTCGCCCTAGATAAGTCAGTTCTAGGAGACTACGGTATCTTGGCTGATCTGGTTGGCTCAATTTTCGATGTTCTGGCCCCCATCCGCAATGTCAAGCTTGAATTTGCGCAAGGCTCTCCAGGAATAGTCGGCACACCGGGGATGGAGATCTCGGAGGATCCCTCGACAGATGCGAATTTGGCAACGCCTGAAGACCATGCTTTAAAGATTTCAGGAGACGTGACGCTCTTTGGTTCAGAGGCCGCAAAACTAGAGTATGCTGACTTCTTCCACTACAAGGGGAGACCCCACTGCGTCTTCAAGTATATTCTCTCTAAAGAGTTGGGAATTGGGACGTTCTTGCCGGGTGTGCCGCTGATTCAGGGGCTAAAACTGTCTGGGCCAACCTTGATTGCAGCGACAGCGAGTACTCTGTACGACCCAGGACTCGACTCGGGGATTAACGAAGGCTTTAATTTCTTCGGCAATCTGAAAATTGCTGAGTCGGATGACGCGGGGATTCGCTTTATTGGCGATTTACTCAGGGTGCAGGAACTGGCGTTGCATGCGGCAGTTGATACTGCTGGCGCGACGCCTGAGTATCTGCTAGAAGGTGCGATTCAGCGAGATATCACGCTGGTAGATGGTGCCCATTTTAAGCTGCGCTTTACCCGTTCGGATGTGGGTATCTCTGTGAAAGGAAAGCCACCAGAACCCGCTATTTCCATGTCCAATGACTTGGTGGTCACCCTCAAAGAGAAAGGAGAAGACACTCACTTAGTGTTTACCGGCGGCGTGAAGGTTGAGCTAGAATCTATCACAGGCTCATTTACCATGAATGGGACAGGTCGCAGCCCGCAAGGCGATCTCTCTGGATCTATTCAGAATACAGGGGAGTGGAAAGACCCCTTTGGGATTCCTGGCATCACGATTCGACAATTTGCACTGCAGGTTGGGTTCACCTATTTGTTCCCCTTTGTGGACAACGTGGGCATTCATGCCAATATGAAAATTGGTGATGTGGATGGTCAAATTTCTATCTTGGTAGATACCAACGATCCGGATCAGTTCGTGCTGGCAGGGGCAACCGAGCGGATTACGATGATCCAGATTATGAGTGCCATGACGCCAGCTACGTTTATCGCGTATCAGACACTGCCGAGTAAACTCCGGCGGGCAATGAACAAGACGCTGGATGTGGCCCTAGAAGATGTGAAGCTCAGCATTGTTCCCAGTGCAACGTCGATTGGGGGTGTCCATTTTCGAGATGAAGGGGTCACCATCGCCGGTACACTGGCGGTCTTTGGTTGGCAGGCGAGCATGTATCTAAACGTGGATACCTTTGATGGCATCACGGCTGCTGCAGATATGGACCCACTCAACATTGCAAATGTGTTGAAGGTGACGGGCGCTTTAGGGGAGGCCGCGCCGAAGATGCGTTTGCGGGTTTCACCCACTGAGATGCCCGATCTCTACATTTCTTCGAAGATTGAGTTTCTGGGTCTCAGCCAAGAACTGTTCGTAGACGTGGGCGAAGATGGGATGTTGTTCATCCTCAATCGCAAGTTAGGTAAGTTGCTCTCTACCCACTTACGCTTCTCGTACGGCGATGGCGATTTTGAAGCCCTCGGTAGCATTGATTTCAACCTGAACTTGAGCCTGAACACCTTGCTCGGAGAGATTACCCTCGTGGATGTTGGCTTTAATGCTAGCGCCAACTTCCGGGCAGGCCAGTCGGCAGGGTTCTACGCCTCAATTGAAGGAGACTTCCGGCTCTATGGGAAGACGGTTACTTTCCCGACTTTGACCTTAGAGGCTGCCCCCAGAGACTTTCAGGCAGTGTACAACAATGTGATAGATCAAATTAAGGATAATGCCCTAGATCTTTTGGGCAGTGCCTTTGAGACGCTCGAAGAGTGGGCAAATGCCGTCAAAGATGGACTGATTGACTTTGGCGGAGAAGTGGCAGAGGTTGCTCATGATGTCTACAAGGCATCAAAAGAAGCGGCTGCTAAGGCCTATAGAACCCTTGGTAAGGGTGCGACGGCAGCGGCGAATGGTCTCGCGGCTGCGTATGACCTTTCTGCTGAAGGCGTGGCCCAGGTACTCGAGGGTGCCAACTATGCGGCAGAGGAAGTTGCAGAGGCGATGGAAAATGCCTTTAATCTCACCGTGGAAGCGGCAGCCGAGGTCTTGAAGGCTGCGGGCTATGCCGCAGAGGAAGTGGGTGATGCTCTCAAGAGTGCCTACGATGCCTCAGCGAGGGTAGCAGCCGAGGCGCTGAATCATGCTGGCTATGCCGCAGAGGAAGTGGGTGATGCCCTCAAGAGTGCCTACAATGCCACCGCCGAAGTTGCCGCCGATGCCTTGAATTATGCAGGCTATGGGGTGGAAGAAGTCGGTAATTTTCTCCAGAGCACCTATGGCCTGGCCGGGGATGGTCTGAAGACTGTTTTACGGGGAGCTGGCTATGCGGCCGAGGAAGTTAAAGACTTCTTTCAATCTATCGGGGAATTTTTCGAGGACAACTTGAACCCAACGAAGTGGTAGATAAAAAAGAACAGAGTAATCTTGAAGAGAGATTCTCTTTTCAAGATTCTTAAAGATTCTCAAAGAGACCCTAAAAAACTAAGGAGAACGATAATGTCGGTATTGAATGTTCATAGCTTTGTGGAGAAACTGAAAGACTCAGCGTTTCGGGCGCAGGTTGCTCCAGATCTGTTGTTTATGCAGGAAGGAGACTGGCAGGCGGTCAGTCAACTGGCGGCCCAACATGGGTTTGAGTTTACTGAAGATGAATTAAAGTCCCAAATGAAGGTCTACTGGGGGTTTTTCAAAGGCGCAGGCCAAAACCCTGAGTCAGGCTGGAGTGATTCTACGCTGTCGGAGGCTTGAGGTTAAGATGATGTTGTCCTCCTCCACGATGTCGGCTTCCCCTACGAAGCTGTCTTTGGATAGTTTGCTGGCGCAAATAGGCATATTCCTGAAGGCTTGTCCAAAGGTGACTTTGGAATGGTCACTGACGGTTAGGGCGGGGACAATGTCTGATTGCGATCGCATGACCTGTTGGGTAGAGAAAAGCAAAGAAGCGGGAAGCCAGGAGCCGCTAGGGAGCTTTGCCAGCGTTGCCCAATTACTGAAAGCGATCGCAGCCCCGCCTTCAGTTCAAACAATACAGGCAACACAATCGTCCATTTCCGTGAGACAGGGCATCAGCGTTGCCCTGTTAGAGCATGGGATTGAATGGCGGCTCTATTTACATACCCGAGAGCCAAACGCCACAGATCGCTACCAATCGTGGCGATGGCGATCTGTAGCGTCTGGCTCAGACCCTAGCTCAAACCCTGATCAGACAGGCGTGCAAGCGGATCACTATGGGTTTTATTTTTTGTCTGCAACCCCCACAGGAGAGACACCTATAGATTTGGTTCATCCGCTCTTTGTTGATGCGGTGCAGCAATTAGTACAACACGAACGGCTGCGGAGCATGTCAGGATTTTGGCTCCGCCACCGGGGTGATCAGGTCTTGCAGGTGGATTTGATTTATCCCTGGTATCCTCGGCTGGCTGAATTTGATTCGACATTGCGATCGCTTGTCACTACCCTAGGTGGGTCAGCCGACTGGATAACAACCTACGCAGACTATCCCATTCGGCATATTGCCTTTAACGGAAAAGACCGAGAACCCGGATTTACGCTCTATTTTTCGGCTCCTATGACAATAGGTTGGCCATCTACGTTGCCAACGCTAAAAGAAAGCGTACGCGTTCAAAGTCAAAAGATACAGCAGCATATGGAGCAAACCTTATTCTCCAGGCTGCCGATCAGAACAACAAGATCTAAGCAAACAACAGATACTCGGCCATCGGTCGGAGACTTTTACAATACACAGCGCCTCGATCTGTGGCGTCAGGTGCTGGGAAATAAGATGCATTATCATTTCGGCATCTTTGAAGATTGTCAACAGTTGCCCGATAAAGAAGATGCTATTGATGCGGCATTTGACCGGGCAATTAGCGAGCTATATCCTTTTATCCCCGAGGGCGGGCGAGTTTATGACATTGGTTGTGGTTGGGGCGGCCCGTTGTTACAACTGCAGGCGGAACTAGGGTGCCGAGTAGAGGGAATTACGATCAGTCAAACTCAAGCTCACTACTGCGAGGCAAAAGGCTTAAAGGTGCGCCATGACACTGTAGAAGAGACATTGCCGCCAGGGTATTTTGACTGCATGATGATGATAGAATCCCTCTGTCATATCCAGGACAAGCTACGTCTATTAAAGATTCTCCGATTATTTGGTAAGAGACTCGTCATTCGAGCACACTGCCAGGATCGACACCCTGCAAGTCGCAACTTTGGCGGCACGATGCTGATGAATAGTTCATCACAACTGCGATATTTAGTAGAACAGGCAGGGTGGAGAATTGTTCATTGGCAGAATCGTCGCCTTGAATCAATGCCGTCAGCGTTAGTCTGGCAGCGACGGCTACAGTCGATTCCCCTGAGCAATGATCAACATTTAGAGACATTACGAGATTTTTGCAATCGGGTCGTGACACATTGGGATGAGTGGGGTGAGTCTAATCCATTGATTGAAATAGTGGCTGAGTCATGAATCGAGAATGTTGTGAACGAGTCGAACGCTTAATTTGTGTGAACTCCACCATTGGCTTTCCACGTTTATCACACAGCACCTTCTTTATGAAGAAGAATTGAGAATGACTGACACATCCACACTGACCCGACAAGCAGCCCGATTGATTGCGAAAGAGGCATTCATTTACGCATATCCAATGGTGGACAACTACCGGATTCTGTTTGCCTACTTTCTGTCTTGTTCTTGACGACGATGGGAAACTGACGCTTTATATCCAGTCCGCTCAATCAACTGAAGAAAAAAAGAGAGCAAGTAAACCCTGCACTGCACTGGACAAGCAGGCTTAAGCGTATCTTTTTAGCTCTCTTTCGCGCCGGTGACTACCCCCGTTAGAGTCCCGGCCCCTTCACCCGGTTGTGCCTTAACTATGGGATTAGCCAATTTAGAGTTCAACACTGGCACTAGCTACACCGATTGATTGAGTACGACGGTATGGAATACGTATCGCCCAAGATTCAATAGAGTCAGTCATGGCGTACGTCCATTTATCAAATCCATTTACCAAAACATTTGGGTAGTGCATTTGTGCTGTCAGCCAAGACAGCGGGGTGACAAGCTATATCGAAAGATTCAACAACACCCTGTGGCAGCGAGTGTCGTGATTAGTCAGGGAAACGCTCTCCTTATTAAAGAAACTGGAAAACCATGTCGGTGCGATTTGGAGTGTTATTCGTGAGTACAACCGTTTAGTCAGAGGGAAGAATGACTTCAGCGCTATTTTCCCTGAGCGCTATTTTCTCTGTCCTTTACTAAATTTGTCCTTTACCAAGTCCTTTACCAAAATGGACTAACCCAGACAGTAACTTTAGGGAAATATCAATTTGATTAATGGCTCAGTTTTCAGAGTAGTCAATATTATCAAAAATCGATGATTAGCACTAGAATCTGAGTGCGTCGAGCTGATAAGTCCTGCCTATTTACTGAATGTCTAATTCGCCTAACTGGATAACGATTACCGAGTCAAATTTTGATCACGAGCGGGAAGCGCTTGAGTTTGTGCGTAGCCGCTTTCCTAGCCATGAGCCCTATCGGGCTTGGTCAAATTTTGAGTTTATCGCCTCTGATGGCAGCATCAATGAGGTCGATTTGCTGGTGTTTTCGCCCCAGGGATTTTTCTTAATTGAGATCAAGAGCTGGCCGGGGAAAGTGAGTGGGGATGGGGGCACCTGGATTTTGGATAGAGCTGATGGGAAGCGGCGCACTTACGATAACCCGATTAAGCTGACTAACTTAAAAGCTAAGAAGCTAAAATCTTTGCTGGAGCGTCAGCGAGCTTTTACGGGTAAGAAAGGGACGCCGTTTCTGGAGCCTTTGGTCTTTTTGTCGGCGGAAAATTTGACGCTGAGTTTGCCTTTTGATGCAAGCATGGGGTTTGCCTGCGCGATCGCCCAGCGCTAGAAAACAGACCGGCAAGGGCTGGCATTATGGCAGCCATTCAGCGGCGGGAGTGTCAGGGGTTGCGTCCGCTGCGGGATGCCTCGCAAAATATGTACAGCAGGCCGATTGCCAAGCTGGTGGGGCAGGCCATGGAGCAGGCAGGTATTCGCCAGTCGAAAAAGTCGAGGAAGGTCAGCGACTATGTGCTCGATGAGGTGATTGATAGTGGCCCAGGGTATCAGGATTGGTCAGCGACTCACACACAGCTAGAAAACTCAAAGCGGCGGGTTCGGTTTTATTTGGTGCGGCGCGAGGCTTCTGTCGCGGATAAGGCCATGATTGAGCGGGCGGCGAAGCGGGAGTTTCAATTGCTGGAGTCTTTGCAGCATCCGGGTATATGCGGCTATAACTTTAGTGAACATGAGCTAGGCCCGACGTTGCTGCTAGAGCACGATCCCAAAGCTATTCGGCTAGATCATTATCTGGCTCAGCGCAAAGAACCACTGAGCATTGATGAGCAGCTCGATTTGATGCGTCAAATTAGTGAGGCGGTTCGCTTTGCCCACGAGCAGCGAGTTATTCACCGAGGGCTTAATCCTAACAGCATTTTGGTGTCAGAGAGTCGGGTAGGCCATCCGAAGATAAAGATTATTAACTGGCAATTGGGTTACCGGGCCGGATCGGCAACGATGGGGGCGAGCCACGAGGTGACGGCGACAGCCCATGTAGATCGGTTGATAGAAGATACAAATACGGCTTATTTGGCACCTGAAGCTTTAATGATGCTGACTTTATTGGTGAGCATTTGGATATTTTTTCGCTGGGGGCGATCGCATTTTATTTATTTTCAGGCCAACCGCCTGCTGCCAATGGGTTGGAGCTAGGTCAAAAGCTGAGAGAAACCAACGGCTTACAGATTAGCTCCGTGCTCAACGGTGCACCCGAAACGCTGCAAGATTTGATCTTACATAGCACGCGCCCAAATATTGATGATCGCACAGAGACGCTGGCCGACTTCATAGCAACGCTAGATGCAGTCGAAGAAACGCTGACCCAACCCGAATATGACCTAGTAGAAAATCCGAGTGATGCTCAGCAGGGTGATGTGTTGGCTGGCAATTTACAGGTATTAAAGCGGCTCGGTCAAGGCGCTAGTTCGATTGGCTTTTTGATAGAAAAAGAAGAACAACTCTATATTCTCAAGGTTGCAAACGATCCTGAGCACAACAGTCGGCTTGAAGATGAGGCGGAAGTTCTCACTCAGCTAAGACACTCACACATTGTAGAAATTCAGGCAAAGGTGGCAGTGGGCAATCGGGTGGGGCTGTTGATGCAGCCCGTGCTGGTAGAGCGAGATAGGGATAAACGTCAGATTGAAACTTTGGGTCAACGGGTGCGGAAGGAAGGCCCTTTGCAGATTGACATGCTCCAACGGTTTGGAGAAGACCTGTTGGATGTGGTGAAGTTTCTCGAAGAGCAGGGCATTAGCCACCGAGATATTAAGCCCGACAATATTGCCATTGGTCAGGTGGGGAGTGGCAATAAGCTACATTTGGTATTGTTTGATTTTTCTTTGTCACGCGCACCTAGGGAGAACATTAAAGCAGGAACAACAGGTTATTTAGATCCGCTGTTGGCACTGCGCGAGCCACCTCAGTGGGATTCTTATGCAGAGCGCTATGCGGCAGCGGTAACGCTGTATGAGATGACGACCGGGATGCTTCCCGTATGGGGAGATGGCGTCAGCGATCCCTCTTTTTTGACCTGCGAGATTACGCTGGAGCCTGAGCGATTTGATGCGGATTTAAGAGATCGGCTGACGGCATTTTTTGCGAAGGCCCTCAAAAGACAAATTGACGAGCGTTTTGATAATGCGGAAGAGATGTTACGGGCTTGGCGGCATTGCTTTGAGGGAATTGAAGAGCCCGGTGCATTGCTGAGTGCTGAGGATGATTCTGCCCTGGAAGCGCTGTTAGAGGGAGCCACCTTTGATACGAAAATTTTAGAGCTGGGCTTAGGCACTCGGGCGACCACGGTGTTGGATCGTGAGAATATTTTAACGGTGAAGGAACTGCTGAAAACAGCGCCTCGTAAATTGCAGCGGCTGCGTGGGGTAGGCAATAAAACGCGAAGAGAGATTTCGGCGGTGGCGAGGATATTGCGATCGCGCCTCGGCACACCCACCATTACTGAATTAGACAGTGACAATAGAGAAGATGATCTGGCGGCGCAGGAGGCTTCGGGTAGCCTCAGTGTCGATCAGCTAGTTCAGCAAATTGCCAAACCTAGTCTCAAGGATGGCGACTCGGCGCAAAGGACGTTGGATGTGCTGCTAGGGTTGGATGAGAGCTTTGAGAATCCTTGGCCGAGTCAGACGGATGTTGGCAACTACATTGAGCTGTCGCGGGGGAGAATTAGTCAGCTAGCGGGCAAGTTTCAAAGGCGCTGGGCGAAAACGCCTGCCCTGACGCGGTTGCGCAACGATGTGCTGACGGTGTTGCAGCAGGCCGGTGGCGTGATGACGGCTGAGGAAGTGGCGATCGCCCTTTTAATCAACCGAGGCTCACTGGTTGAAGATACGCAAATGAGACTGCGGCAGGCGATGGCGCTGCTGCGGGCGGCGGTAGAGGTGGAGCGCACTCGGGTCAATTCGCGCTTTGTGGTGCAGCGGGTGGGCAATGCTGTGCTGGTGGCGCTGGATGTAGACTGGGCGACCTATGGGCGCAAGCTGGGTGAAAAGGCCGATGAGCTAGCCAAAGCCGATCCTTTGGTGTCGCCGGAGCGGGCGATTCAGGAGTTACAGGAGATGGTGCTACCGGCTGAGGCGGTGCCTTTGCCAGAGCGGCGGCTGTTGCAGCTAGCGACGGCGGCTTCGCAGGGGGCGGCGCTTTCGAGCCGTCAGGAGGTGTATCCCAAAGGCATGGAGGCAGAACGGGCTTTGCGGCTTTCGCAGGGGGCGCTGTATGGGGTGAAGGCTTTGACGGTGCAGCAGGTAAAAAATCGTGTCATGGGTCGTTATCCGGAGGCAGCACCCTTGCCGGAGCGGCCTGCGCTAGATAAGTTGCTGCAACAGTTTATGCCGACGTGGGTGTGGGATGGCAAGGCGGGGTGCTATGCGAACAAAACGCTGACGGTTTCGGCGCTGAGTAGCAGCACGAGCTTTGCCAGAATGCCAACGGGAGTGGTGGCGGCGGTGGCCCACGAGATTACGCCCGAAGAGGCAGATGCGCGGCTGTTAGAGGAGCGTTTGACGCGGGGCATAAAAGACGGCTCCTTTTTGGCGCTGCTGGTAAATCCTAAGCGCTATCAGCTCGCGAGGGAGGAATTACAGGCGCGTTTTCCGGTGCAGCTTATAGACTATGAGGCGTTGTTTTTGAAGGCGCTAAAGCAGGTGGCTGAGCGGGCGAAGGTGCAGTGGGAGCTAGTGCTGCAAACGGACGCGCAGCCGGGGGGCAAAGACTGGGATAAGCTGATGCTGCTGGTGGGTCGGGCGATGCCGCTGGTGGAGGCAGAGCTGCTGGAGGCACGGCGGACGATTTTGCTGATATATCCGGGGTTATTGGCGCGCTATGAGCAAATGACGTTGCTGGAGCGGCTGCGGGAGAAGGTGGGCCGAGATGATGGCATTCCGGGGCTGTGGTTGCTGTTGGCGAATGGGCAGCAGGCGACGATAGATGGCAAGGCGGTGCCGCTGCTGAGTGCGGGGCAGCGGGTAAAGATTACGGATGATTGGCTGGAGAATCGTCATCGGGCGGTGATGAGGCCATAGCCTACCAGCTAAAGACCGTAAACTAAGGGAAGCGCGTCAGGAAGATCAGGATATGGCTTTAATGCTGGCTACACCAGTGAATGAAATAGAGCTTGCGCCGGGAAGCGCGATCCGGTTGCGGGTGGCTTCGTGGCAGGCATATATGGCTCTGCTAAAAGTGCTGGGTGAGCATCGGGGAACGCGAGTTGCCTATAGCGAAAATGTTTTGGAGATTAGAATGCCGGGGCAGCTATATGAGGCGGTGAATCGAGTGCTGGCGGCGATTGTTTTGACATTGGCTGAGGTGTTGGATCTAGATTTCAATAATTTAGGCTCGGCGACGCTGAATCGAGTGGATCTGGTTAAAGGAATTGAGCCGGATAGCTGTTTCTATATTGGTAGTGCTCAAGCGGGGCAGGGAATGGGAGCGCCAACGAGTTTGCCGCCTGATTTGGCGGTAGAAGTGGATATTGCGAGCAGTTCGCACGGCAAGCTGGCGATTTATGCGGCGATGGGGGTGCCGGAGCTATGGCTGTATCGGGATGGGGAGTTGACCATTCAGCGGTTGCGGGCAGATGGGCAGTATGAAGCGGTGGATAAGAGCGTGGCTTTTCCGGTGGTGAGGGTGGCGCAGTTGAATGAGTGGATTGCGCTGCGGGAGCAGGGAACTGATTTGACGGTGGTGAAGGCGGTGAGGGCTGCGATTTCGTAGAAGGTTTTGCCATCGGAAAAAACAAAAAATCACAGCTCGTAGCCGACAGCAAAGTCTCTAAGCGCCTCTAAACGGCTCTAAATGCATCAAGTTTATTGACCATATATATCAACTTTTTATGATTAACCGAGTCCAACTACTTTCCGATTTGCAAAGGCTGTTACAGCGGTTGGAGCAGGATTTGGCGGAGCGCAGTAGTGCTGCGCCTAGGGTGGCTGAGGCGTTGCGGGTGGAGTATGACCGGGCGCAGGGAGCGCAGCGGACGGCTCAAAGCTATGAGGAGTGGAGAGCGGGCTATGCAACGCAGGTAGCGGTGGCTTGGGTGCTAAATGCGGTGTTTGCGCGGTTTTTAGAAGATAACGACCTGGTGGAGGCAGTGAAGCTTTCGGGGGTGGGGGAGCGGCTGCAACGGGCGCGGGATGAGCATGAGCTGTATTTTAGGGCGCATCCGCTGGAGTCGGATCGGGAGTATTTGCTGGCGGTGTTTGAGGAGTTGGGTGCATTGCCGGGAATGGGGGCGATTTTCATTGAGAAAAATCCGGTGTTTGAGCTGTCGGATTGGTTGAGTGGGGATGCGGCGGGGGAGTTGTTGCAGTTTTTTCAAAGGGTGGATTCGGCGACGGGAGTGTTAATGCATGATTTTGCTGATGAAAATTTGCACAACAACAAACCTTTTGATACGCGGTTTTTAGGAGATTTATATCAGGACTTATCGACGGAGGCGCGGAAGAAGTATGCGCTGTTGCAAACGCCGATTTTTGTAGAAGAATTTATTTTAGATCGAACGCTAGATCCGGCAATTGAGGAGTTTGGCTTAAAAGATTTTCGGATGATTGATCCGGCTTGTGGGAGTGGTCACTTCTTGCTGGGGGCTTTTGCGCGAATTTTGGATCGGTGGCAGCGGCAGGAGCCGGATACGAATGTGCGGGTGTTGGCGCAACGGGCGTTGGATGCGGTGCATGGTGTGGATATAAATCCTTATGCGGTGGCGATTACTCGGTTTCGGCTGTTGTTGGCGGCGATGAAGGCGAGTGGGATAAAAAAGTTGAAGAATGCCCCAGGGTTTGCGTTTAAGTTGGCTTGTGGGGATTCGTTATTGCATGGGGAGGGGAGTCAGTTGGTGCTAGGCGAGTGGGCACCAATGGCGCATCATTTTCAGACGGAGGATATTGCGGCACTGAATGAGATTTTGCGGGCGGATCACTACCATGCGGTGGTAACAAATCCGCCGTATATTGTGCCGAAGGATAAGGCATTGAATGGGGCTTATCGTGAACGGTATAAAAAGGTGTGCTATCGACAGTATTCGCTGGCTGTGCCGTTTATGGAGCGGATTTTTGGGTTGGCAGTGAAGGGCGGATTTACTGGGCAAATTACCGCAAATTCGTTTATGAAACGAGAGTTTGGGAAGAAAATAATCGAAGAGTTTTTCCCAAGGGTGGACTTGACCCACGTGATTGATACGAGTGGGGCTTATATTCCGGGGCACGGAACACCAACGGTAATTTTGTTTGGACGCAATCAGGTTCCAGTAGCAAGTGTAATTCGCACAGTTATGGGAATTCGAGGAGAGCCAAGCACGCCGGAAGATGCCGCACAAGGTTTGGTATGGTCGGCGATTTTAGAGCAAATAGATTTGCAGGGATCTGAGAGTGAGTTCGTGAGCGTGGCGGACTCGTCTCGGGAGCTTTTTCATAAGCACCCTTGGTCAATTGGGGGAGGTGGAGCAACTGAGCTAAAGGCTGTCATTGAAGCCTCAAATCCCCAAAAATTAGAGGATGTCATTGAAACTATATGTTCTTTATGCCTTACCCGTGCCGATGACACCTACTTGATGCCAGATGGCGTTCTTCCACGACAAGGTATTAAACCTGAGCATCAAATGGTAATGGTTCAGGGCGAACAAGTTCGAGACTGGGGTCTTCACGAGCCTGAACAAGTTCTATTTCCGTATAACGACGACTTGAAACCTGTGCCTGAACAAGAAGGTTTAGCGGTTCATCATTTTTTATGGCCCCACAAGGAAAATCTCTGGCGAAGGCGTGAGCTAGGAGGAGATCATCGAGAGTTAAATCGTACTTGGTGGGAATGGAATCGTTTCCTGACTCATCGATTTAGAAATCCTAGGTCGATCGCCTTCGCTTTCGTCGCCACCCACAACCACTTCGTCCTAGATCGCGGGGGCAAGGTCTTCAAGCAATCAGCGCCGGTGATTAAGCTGCCTGCTGGGGCGACTGAGGATGATCATTTGGCTTTGCTGGGGTTGCTGAATAGTGCGATCGCTTGTTTTTGGATGAAACAGGTATTTCATGATAAAGGTGGTGGTGGAATTGGTGGGGGTTTAGCTTCAGAAGGGTGGGAGCATTTCTTTGAATATGAAGGTACGAAATCTAAACAATTTCCACTGACCTCTGATTATCCAATAGAGTTTTCTCGAAGGTTAGACCATCTTGCGCTCCAAATCTCAGAGCTGACTCCAGAAAAAGCGCTAGAGAAATTTCAAACTTCTGATAACTTAAAGCTTGATCATCTTTTAAGTAAAAATGAAGAATCTCAGAAAGATACTTATAGTCTTGCTCTGACGGGGCGACACAATGGCTAGAGCGTAGCAAGGACGGCCTCTATCGCCCTGAGGCCCCGCAAATGATACTCAATTTTGTTGCGGTCTAGGCTCAGCAATGCTTGGATTTGTTGCTGACAACACTGCCAGCAAGGAGCCCAGCGATAAGCGGTTAGTCCAACATGAAAGGCACTATGTCGTTTGTGATT
>JAAUPS010000425.1 GCA_012033015.1 Phormidesmis sp. RL_2_1 | reverse complement strand
AAGCATGTGTTCGCACCAGAAGGTTTCTTCTACT
The DNA here is from genome assembly GCA_012033015.1 of Phormidesmis sp. RL_2_1. Taxonomy (GTDB): domain Bacteria; phylum Cyanobacteriota; class Cyanobacteriia; order Phormidesmidales; family Phormidesmidaceae; genus Phormidesmis. Next base: position 3,191 of record JAAUPS010000425.1, on the reverse strand, counting down.
GTAAAGATATTGCCGGTAGATGAGACCAGTTGATTGAGCTAATCGCTGAATTAATAACTACTTGATGCGCCCGAGTGACCATTAGAATGGGTCTTGTCGCCTGTCGTTTAACCCAAATTTAGCTGTTTGGGCTATCTCAAAAACTAGGCAGCGATCTCAGGAGCCGTCAAAGCCACAGGCGCAGCTTCACCAGTGGCCAAATCGAGCGGGAAGTTGTGCGCATTGCGCTCATGCATCACTTAGGCACCAAGTTTGTGCCGCTGCCCGAGGAAGGTAAGAAGGTGGTAGTGGGGATATGCGATCGCTCCGCCTGTGGCCGCGCCGTCTACGACGATAGTAAGCGACTGCTGGCAACCGATGCCACAGATGCCAAACCTATCGGGCTTTGATAGGGACACGCACTCATTTGCCCATCAGCCGCAATCAGAGCCGCAGCAACCAGATGTCCAAGCTTGACCTAGAGCGATTGCTGTCGGTTGAAGCGCCAGAGCCGACTAGAACTGTAAAACGCTTTCGCCTGAGTGCCGAGTAAATCAGCGAAGTGCAGAAGTGCTTATCTAGCTTGCAACCCAGCGCGATCTCATCCGTTAAACGCATTCACGAGAACAGTCGATTGCTGAGAGAGCAAGGGATCACCCAATCCGACCTATCTGAACTGTTTGATTATTTGGCTGAGACGGGCGCGATAGAGGTGGCTAGCGAGTGACCAGCGAAATTTCCGGTATCTTAGTGGCCTGTAGCTATGTTGTGCCATGATTCTGATTATTCGTGAGCGGGCGACGCCTACGCAAATGCGCCAGATGGTAGAAACGCTAGGTGTCTACATTAAACTGGCAGTAGATGTTGAGCGCGGTATCTTAGCTGGCGGCGGTGAACTCCACGCCGACTGTGAACAGGTAATACTGGTTGACGGTAGCCAGCAAGCGAACGTATGGGGTGCAGATTGGTACCCCTTCAATCAGACGGTTGGCTATGAATCGCTGATTAACATCCGCCCATCAGCTAACAACCGTTCAATGGAAGTTCAGTCGTCTGAGCTTCGCGCACAGATTAATCAGATTGTGCAAACTCTATTAGGTGGTGTCCAATGGCGATGAACTGGGAGAGACTAAAGGCTCGCTATGAAGCAGTGGCCGCTAACGTGCAAATTGATAGCTTAGGGATGAACCTAGTGCGATTGCAAACGTTGGCGGAAAACGGCACAGAAGAATCAGTCGCCCCAGCATCTAGTCAGAGAAAGCCAGTTTTTCATTGAATGGCTCGTGCTAGGGCTTAGCCTAGAAACGAACATGGCGCTAGTGCAAGAGCTGCTATCGCTTCAGCGCCTTCTGAGTCGCTGGAAATTGAACTGGTCAGAGTTATGGAGCAATCCTGCCGAGCGTCAGAAGATGGCAGATACAGCCCAGTACTGGTATGAACATCTGCAAGGCTACTCAAGTGTGATCGCTAGTTAGGCGATCGCCTCTAGGATCAGAAAAACGACGATAAGACGATAATTTGCTGAGATGTTTTCGAGGAACGAAACAGTATGGCCATTGACGACTACGATACCGCGACGGCACTGCTCAAGGCGTTAGAAGCCAGTGTTCCGTTCAAGGTGCGCCCTGGCAAGCAGCTGCTTAAGCTCATGAAAAACAAGGGCACTCCCCTGTCAGCAGAGCGAGGCTATTGGGTGGAAAAGGTGATCTACAGCGGCGATGAGGGTGGCATTCTTTGTATGCTCAAGCCCGCAGCCACGGACAAAGAACTGGTCGGTTCATCGCTTACGCATCTCATCATTGACCCAGCGCATCCGTTAGCCGCGTCAGTTAAAGCGTATCAACGACAGAGAAGTCATCGGCTGATGTTGCAAGACCAGCGAGGCTTCGCTGCTTTGGCTAGCTCATCTGATTCTCCCCTGAAGCGGAAAAAACGGGGCGGTGGATTTGGAGTCGGATAGAGCGTGGTTCTCCACAGGAAAAGTTTTCCCTCGCATTTATCCACCTTGACATCACAATTTAGCCTAACAAAAAGCCCCCTACACACATGCTGCCAGAGGGCTCTTTGCTAATCTTTCAGAAGCTGTCTAGAGAATCGTCAGATAGTTAGGCCGCGATCGCAGGAGCTGTCAAAGCCACAGGAGCAGCTTCGCCAGCAGCCAAGTCCAGCGGGAAGTTGTGAGCATTGCGCTCGTGCATCACTTCCATACCCAAGTTGGCACGGTTCAAAGTGCCGCTTACGTCAGAACCTGTGACCGTCATCGGTAGCTTCGCCAATATTCAACCGGGCCAGACACTGCACCTCACCGGCCAATGGCGCAATCATCCTAAGTCCGGTGAGCAGTTTCAGGTCTTCAAGTACCGCGAGACCAAGCCTGCTACCTTAACCGGGCTAGAAAAGTATCTCGGCAGCGGTCTGATTAAAGGTGTTGGGCCAGTGACCGCAAAGCGTATCGTGGCCCACTTTGGCTTGGAGACACTCGACATTATTGAGCACCAAATTGAGCGATTACAGGAAGTGCCGGGGATTGCCCGAAAGCGGGTAAAGATGATCCAAATGGCTTGGGAAACGCAGAAGGTGATCAAAGAGGTAATGCCCTTGCTTCAGGGGCACGGTGTCTCGACCACTTATGTGGTGAAGATATTCAAACAGTATGGCCAGGACGCGATCTCAGTCGTCAGCAAAAAACCATACCAGCTCGCTCAAGATGTTTATGGCATTGGCTTCATCACTGCCGACACAATTGCCCGCAATTTAGGCATTGAACCGGGTTCTCCCTTTCGCTATCGCAGTGGTCTGGTGCATGTGCTCAACCAAGCGGCTGAAGACGGCCACTGCTTCTTGCCTCAAACGGAGCTAGTCGCAAGCGGTGTCAAATGCTTGCGACTAGAAGACCATCAGCCTAACCCACAGGGATTGGAGCTGTTGATTGCCCAAATGGGGCAGGACAGAGCGCTGATGATAGAGCCACAGGCAGAGCGCATTGCCTGCTACGCGCCGCCGTTCTATCAAGCCGAGCGGAATCTGGCCGCGCGAGTAGAGACGCTATTAGCTTCGCCACTCGATACGGATATGCCTAGAGTCCAACAGTGGATACAGCGATTCATTGATACAACTGGAATGCCGCTTTCTGAAGGGCAGAAGAAGGCCGTAGAGTTAGCGGCCAGTCAACGGCTCTGTATTCTGACGGGCGGGCCAGGAACCGGTAAGAC
>JAAUPS010000198.1 GCA_012033015.1 Phormidesmis sp. RL_2_1 | reverse complement strand
GCTCATCTGAATTGAGTTGAGCATCTGAATTGAGCTGATTGAGCTGGAGTGGGTTAGAGTCAGTGAGGTCTAGAGTCAGTAGGCTCTAGAGTCAGTAGGCTCTAGAGTCAGTAGGCTCTAGCGGGCTAATTTGTGGCAGGCCGTGGCCGTAGATCGACCTGCAGAACATTCCTTCAGGCAGGATTCTGTCATGGCAGGATCGGCGATCGCATCTGCTGGCATTTGCCCAAACACCATCTTGCAGCTCAAATCTTCAAAATTGGGTGTCATCGTTAGGGGAATGCCAAATTTTTCGGTAAAAAAGGTTTGGGTGGGCAGCTTACACATGTTGACGCACATGCCTACGCATTGACTCTCTTCCAAGTAGCGACATTTTTTTATCTGGACGGCGCTGGGCTGCGATCGCACGCTGCCATCTAGATCCTGCACCTCAGCTTCAGCCACCTCACAAGGCCCCACTAGCCACTCAAACATTTGCGCTGCGAACCAAGCATTGAGCACACAGACTAACCGTGTCGGCGAAAACACTGTGTGAATCACCCATAGCACGGGCGCAGGCACCAGCGAGTGCAACACTTGGGCCACCGCTGCCTGCTGCTGTTGGGCATTGCGCCCCTGCATAATTTGTTTAGAGAGATCGACAAAACCGCCGTAACCCCTTACGGCAGTATGGGCGCCAATAGCATGGGCCATCTTGCGTGAAAACAGCCAAATGAACAGGCGATCAAAAAGATTATCGTCGTAGACTTCAGCCATAGGCATGAGACATCTCATTCATCAATTACATTATGGCGTTTGGGATGGTGATGTTTGCGGCGATGGCTTATAGACTTCAATCGTGGTGGTATCCTCAATTGGGCTATTTTGGGTCGTGAGGGTTTCGTGGCCATTGGCGTTGAGGGTGACGCGAATGGTATTGGTGCCACCAGGCAAATCGGGTAGGTGTGTCCAAGTGCTGTAAATGCGCTGAATCGGTTTGTCGTTGATATAAAGATAGGCAAATCCTTCAGTGGGGCTACTTTCACCGTTGACTTTGCTAGGGGTAAAGGTGAAGTTGGCTGTGCCGGCGTATAAATTCCAGCCCTCTACGGCATCGGGCTCTATCTCAACGGTAATCGCTGGAACGGGCGTACCTGCGGGTACTTCCAAGGCTCTGGAATGGTAGATATCATGGTTGGTATTGACACCTTTGGGCACCTGTGATGCGGTTGACTCTGCTGTGGTGGAGGCATTGGCTAAGTCATTGCCAGCAGCAGTGCTATTGCTGGAGGTGCTAGAAACGTCTTGGGCACCCGCAGTGTGAAGCTGACTACAGCTACTGACCAAGAGGGCGGTGCTAGCAGCTAGCGCGATCGCGCCCAAGTTGGTGCTATGGGAGGGACGAAAAACCGATTGATAGAAGGGTGTATAGCGGCGATAGATGGCCATGATAAGTCGTGTGGGACAATAAACTGCCTAACATCCTATAGTGCGAATGATGCGATGAATCGTGAAAAATTAGAATGTTTTGTAGCTTCATCCGGTGTCGCCAGAAAAAGCCTAGAAAAAGCAAGGATGGCAGGCTGAAATGGGCAACTTGAAAAAGGTGCATACTGTGCGGAAACCAGTGCTTAAGGACTATAGTTTCATTAAGTGGACTGTCAAATATTTGACGATTTCGATAGATTGTGGCGCGTGCGCCAGTAAATCTTGAATCCGTAGGATATTGAATTTGTAAGATATTGAATCCGTGCATTCTTAAATCTGTAAATCTTAAATCCGTGCATCTTAAAATCCGTAAATCTTAAATCCGTGCATCTTAAATCCGTGCATCTTAAATCCGTAAGGTTCACCGGTAAATCGTTAGCTTGAGAATATGAGAATTTATGAAAATGAATAAGAAAGTGCTGGCAGGCGTAGGCGCAGCCGGTGGGGCGATCGCCCTCATCTTGGGTGGACAGGTGTTGGTCTCCCATGCGGCAACCAAAGAACTCGACAAGGCGATCGCAGAGGTTGCTGACTATGTGGACATTGACTACCAAAAAGTAGAAACGTCATTTTTTAGTCGTACTGGCCGGGTAAAAGATATTACGCTATCGCCCGTAGGCTCTAACGAGCAGTACAAAGCTGACGAGCTGGTGGTCAAAAAATACGAGGAAAAAGACTCTATCCCGACGGCTGTGAATATGGCCATTAAAGGCATTCAGCTAGATAGTGCTCTGTTGGGCAATGACACCGATATGTTCAAAGAGCTGGGCTATGAAGGTGATATCTCGATGAATATTGCCACAGACTATGCCTATGAAGCTGATCAGCAGGCGCTGACTTTAAAGAGCGTCAAAGTCGGTGCAGATCAGCTCGGTGATTTTGATTTGAATCTGCATCTGGAAAAGGTTGATCTCAGCGAAGAGATGATGGCGAGTTTCCCATTTTCTCTGCTCTCAGCAGAGTTCCATGGCGCTAAAATCACCTACAAAGATGACTCTTTCATTACTCGCATGTTCGATACCGCCGCTGCCGCCAATGGGGTCAGCGTAGAAGACTTTAAAAAAGAGGCCATCGCCAGCCTGAAAGACGATCCTGAAATAGCCGCTGTGCTGACCGATGAGCAGCGCCAAGAGATTGAAAAATTTATCAACAACCCCAAAGGTTTTGCCATTTCGATGTCACCGGCTGAGCCGGTTCCCTTTAGCGCTGTCATGACAGCAAGTGCTGGCGGGCCAACGGCGATCGCTGAGCTGCTGGCAGTTCAGTTCAAGGCCGATTAATTGAAGGCCATGAATGTTGAAGGCCATGAATGTTGAAGGCCATGAATTCATGGCCAATGGATGACGATTTACTGATCTCATTGGGTGGTTAAAGCCCTGTTGGCTCAGAGACATTGACCTGCCCTGGTTGGCGGCTAGTAGGTTGTTGTTCAGGCCCTGTGCCAGTGGTTAGGCTCTGTTTTTGTCCATTGTTTGAGCTGAGGTTGCCACCGTTGTCGTCGTGATGCCCATGGGTAGCGCGATCGGTAAGCTGCTTGACGATGATGTACAAAATCGGCACGACAAACAGGCTGAGAAACGTTGCCACGAGCATTCCACCAAATACAGCCGTTCCCAAAGATTGACGACTCCCTGCGCCCGCCCCGGTGGCAATCACCAGTGGAAAAATACTGCTCAACGTTGAGATGGCCGTCATTAAAATGGGTCGCATTCTTTGCTGGGCTGCTTCTAGTGCCGCTTGCGTGATAGAGAGCCCTTGCTGACGAAGTTGATTGGCAAATTCCACAATCAAAATGGAGTTTTTACTGGCGAGTCCGATCAGCATCACGAGGCCAATTTGGCAGTAAATATCGTTGGGCAAACCCCGCAGGCTCTGGGCTAGCAGTGCGCCAAATACCGCCAATGGTACGGCAAATAAAATAATTGCCGGGTCAATGAAGCTTTCATACTGGGCTGCTAATACCAAAAACACCAGGACAATGCCCAAGCTAAAGATAATGGGTGCTTGGTTGCCTCCTTCAATTTCTTCTAGGGCAGTGCCTGACCATTCATAGCCGAGTCCGGCTGGCAGTACCTGCTCGGCTACGGTTTCCATGGCTTCAATGGCAGCGCCAGAACTCACGCCGGGAGCCGCTTGACCATTGATCGCAATGGAGCGGAAGAGGTTGTAGTGGTTGATGGTTTGTGCGCCTACGGTGTCGGTTGTGGTGATGAGGTTGCTCATGGGAATGAGTTCGTTAGTGCGCGATCGCACATACAGATTGTTGATATCATCCGGCGTAGAGCGGTACTGCTGATCAGCTTGGACATACACCCGGTACGTGCGTCCTTCTAAATTAAAGTCATTGACATAGCGCGATCCCAGATTGGTTTGCAGGGTGCTAAAAATATCGCTGATATCCACATTGAGCGCTTTGGCCTGATCGCGGTTAACCTCAATCGCAATCTGCGGTGTGCTCGCAGCGTAGGTGCTAAACACATTTTGAAGCTGAGGATTTTCGAAGGCCGCGCCCATCAGGGCACCCATGCTGGCGACTAGGTTGTCGAGTCCGGCATTGCCACGCCGATCTTGCAGTTGGAACTCAAATCCGCCGAAGCTGCTAAGTCCTTGAATGGCCGGGGGATTGACGGGTAAAACGCGCGCTTCGGTGGTGCCCATCAGCGGGCCGCGGACTCGGTTGATGATGGTTTCGGCTGAGACGCGATCGCCCCAGGGTTTGAGAGTGGTAAAAATGATGCCGCTATTGGCGGTGTTGCCACTAAAGCCGAAGCCGCCGACAGCAAAGGTTGCGCGCACTTCTGGTTGGGCTAACAAGAGTTCTTCAGCGCCTGCCATCACTTCACTGGTGTAATTGAGGGAGACCCCTTCTGGCCCTTGAAAAATGGTGATGAAATAGCCTTGATCTTCATCCGGCAAAAAGGCAGCGGGGACGCTGGTGTAAAGCCAGCCGGTAAGCACCAAGGAGACGACAAAGGCGGCCAACACAAAAGACTTAAAACTCGTCAGCAGCCTGAGGGCACTGCCATAGCGATCGCGCAGCCAGTCTAGTGCCCGATTAAACGGGGTGAATAAACGTGCTCGCCAGCCCGTAAGTTCTCTTTGTTGCCTGAATAATAGTCCAGATAAGGTGGGCGTCAAGGTCAAGGCATTAAAGGTGGAAATGGCGATCGAAAAGGCAATCGTCAGGGCAAACTGCTGGTATAGTTTCCCTGTCGTTCCTGGGAAAAAGGCCACCGGTACAAACACGGCCATGAGCACTAACGAGGTCGCAATCACCGCCCCAGTTAGCTCTGCCATCGCTGCGATCGCTGCTTGAACCGGATGTAGCCCCCGTTGATTAATCTTGGCGCTAATGTCTTCAACGACCACAATGGCATCATCGACCACCATCCCAGTGGCTAAAGTCAGGCCAAACAAGGTCAAGCTGTTAATCGAAAAGCCAAACAACTTAACGATGGCAAACGTCGCTACCAGAGAAACCGGAATGGTCACCGCCGGTACCACGGTTGTGCGCCAATCTTGCAAAAAGACATAGATCACCAGCACCACCAGTCCAATCGCCTGGATCAACGTCCACAAAACGCTCAACAGCGATTGCCGAACAAATTCAGTGGTATCAAACCCGATGCCATATTCCATGCCAGCCGGAAAATCTGCCGACAGTTCCGCCATGGTGGCTTTGACACCAGAGGCCACTTCTAAGGCATTACTGCCAGGGAGCTGAAAAATTCCTAACCCGATTGCTGCTTTACCCCTAAAGCGCAGAAAAGAGCTGTAGCGTTCGGCCCCTAGCTCCGCTCGACCCACATCTTTGAGCCGGACAAGCTGGTTATTTTCCCCTGTTTTCAACACCAGATTTTCAAATTCATCGACATTTTGCAAACGACTTTGCGCCCGCAGGTCAATTTGAAAGTTTTGATCCGTTGGGGTGGGTGGCTGCCCAATTTGTCCGGCTCCCACTTGAATATTTTGTTCACGCAGCGCTGCAACCACATCATCTGCAGTCAGCCCGCGGCCTGCGAGGCGCTGAGGGTCGAGCCATAGGCGCATGGCATAGGTGCGCTCACCAAAAATGGTGACATTGCCGACCCCTTTTACCCGTCTGAGAGCGTCAGCAATGTAGAGATCGGCGTAGTTGCTGAGAAAAATATCATCGTATTCGTCATTCTCGGTATATAGGCTCATCGCCAGCAAAATGTTGCTGGTTTGCTTGGCGACAGTCACACCTGTAGCACGAACCGCTTCCGGGAGCTGCGGCTCAGCTAGCGACACCCGGTTTTGCACATCGACCGCTGCGAGATCTTTATCGCGGGAGGCATCGAAGGTAACCGTAATGCTGCTAGTGCCATCGTTACTGCTGTTGGAGGTGATGTAGCGCATCCCCTCCACCCCGTTAATTTGTCTTTCGAGTACGGTGGTGACGCCGCGTTCTACAGTTTCAGCATCTGCGCCGATGTAGCTGGCGTTCACGCTGACCTGGGTTGGGCTAATGTCTGGATATTGGGCGATCGGCAGTGTGGGAATGCTCACCGCCCCCATTAACAGCAGAATCAGCGCAGTAACGGTGGCGAAGACAGGCCGTTTGATAAAGAAATTGACAAACATGGGTAGACGCTGACTTTTATCTGCTTAATGCAGGAAGGATGGGGTCAAAAAAGCGTACGGTGCACTGACTTAGGGTGCACTGACTTAGGGTGCACTGACTTAGGGCGCACTGACTTAGGGTGCAGCGGCGTCTGGCGGCTTGCCTGCACCGTTTGGTTGACTCGGATCGCTGCCTTCAGGCACAGGCTGAATCGGCACACCGTCACGCAAATTTAAAATGCCGGAGGTAATCACGGTATCTCCTGGCTTTAAGCCTTCTAGCACCTGATAGTCATTGCCTTGCAGATTGCCTAAGGTGACGGGGACGAGTTTGGCCACTTGCGGCGGTGGCCCTGCCTGCTGCGCGGCAGGTGGCGCTCCGGGGGGCATTGCTTCACCTGCTGCAGGCGGTTCAGGATCAGCCGGAATAAAGACAAAGGTTTGGCCGCCGAGTCGGGAAATGGCGGTGGTCGGGATTAAAATGCCGGGGCGCTCAGCCCAAATCACCCGCACTTCTAGCCGTTGATCGTCCTGCAGCGGTTGTTCAGGGGCTGAGAAACGGGCTTTGGCTAAAACGGTTTGGGTAGATGCATCGGTGGTCGGGGAGATAAAGCTGATGTTCCCGCTGGCGATCGCCCGCTCACTGCCGAACAATGACAGCTCGACCGGCAAGCCTCGCTGTAGCCGGGAGGCTTGATTAATGGGGACGGAAATTTCTAACTCTAAATCCTGGTTTTGCGTAATGGTGGTGAGCTGATCGCCCGTCTGGACGTAGTCGCCTAGCTTGATGGGAATATCGCCCACAATGCCCGAAATAGGTGAGGTAACGGTGGTATCTAACAGGTCTTGCTGGATGGCGTTGGCATTGGCATTGGTTTGGCTTAAGGTGGCTTCTGCGCCGTCTAGGCTAGCGGAGAGGGCCTGAATTTCTTGAATGGCAGAGTTAAGGGCGGCATTGGCGACGGTGCGATCGCGGCTGACCTGATCAAGCTGTTCTTGAGGCAGTGCCCCTTTTTCGACCAAGGCAGCCGTGCGGGCAAAGTCGCTTTCTTGCAATTCTATATCGGCCTGCAGTTGCGCCTGACGCTCTTGTGCGGCTCGCAACTGCGCCCTAGCCGCATCTCTAGCTGATCTAGCCGCGCTGATACTGGCCAAAGCCGCATTGTAATCAGCCTGCGATCGCTGGGGGCTAAGCTGCATGATCGGATCACCTGCTGCCACACTATCGCCTGCCGAGACAAAAATCTGTACCACCCGCCCATCTGCCTCTGGCTGCAAACTCACCCCTGTCTGGGCGTCCAGTGTTCCGACGAACTCAGAACTATCTTCCAAAGACGCTGCTTGCAAGCGCTCTATTTTCACAGATGCGGGCGGAAATCCCATCGCCCCATCACCCCTGCGACCGGCCACGACTCGCCATACCGTAAATCCGATGCCTGCCATCAGTAGGGCAAGTGCTAGTAACCCGAGCCATTTGCGAGAGGATGAAAGGGGCAAAGCAGGCGATGAGTCCGAAGAAGCCGTCATGGAGAAACCGCCTTACGGTAGAAAGCAAAGAGAAAAGTGTTGCCAGAAAAGCGTTGTTAGAAGTTTAAGTGCGAAGCGTGCAGATCACTCGGCGAGCAGCGGTGAGACCCTGCCTCGTCGTACGGCGTTCAGGAATGCTCACCAAGACAAGGTAAGACTGTATCCTTAACTTTGCCTATAACAAAGATTCATTGTGCTGATTCATTGTGCTGATTCATTGTGTTGATTCATTGTGCTTCGGGTACGTGCCTGTCAGTACGTCCACCAAGCCGTAGGCATCTCATCATAAACTTAACGCAATATTTATGAGTATATCTAAACTAGCCCGTTTGGTTTAGTTTTTGGCGAATAGAAAATTCGATTTATAGCCTCTGCCAGTTAGCGAGGACAATATATCCTGTGCCGGATGCATAACGCCGACGGCGAGGCTACGCCAACGGTTACACGCGCATCGCTTGGCCCGTTGTCACGTCATGTTTTCAGCCATCTGTACCTCAGCCAAACGGCCAAAGCTATAGGCAGCAAGTTTTTCTCTTTCTAAAGACTAATAAACGACCCAAGCGTTATTCTGCCGGGTCGTTTAATTAGTCTTTTTTATTGTCCTAAATTGTCCCTATTGGGGTTGTCTTTTTATGAGCGCATATCCTTCCTTAAAATTTGCAGAAATCTATCCACGCTTTTGGTGTAGCTATCTGAGTCGTTAGCGGCTATGCCCAGTTGTTGGGTGGTCGCTGCTGCTTGCACAATATCTGCTGCCGAAATATCACCAGCATCATAGGCTTTGAGCAGTAAATCACCGCTTGGAATACCTTCTGCTTTAAGTCCACCGTTCACAGCGAAGTAAGACAGTTGAAAAGGAGAAAATCCTTCTCCAACAAGGCGATCGCTATCTATTCCGCTCTCTGGCAATGGGTCACTCTCTGGCAATGGGGGTGAAACTGGCACTGAAAAGTTGGGGGCTGCATTACCATCTACTGGCGGCAGCGACTCCATTGGTTCCCTGGGCGTTACCGGCGTTACCGGTGCAGGAGAAAATGGCCCCTCTGAATCGGGTGTTACTGGTGCAGGAGAAAATGGCCCCTCTGAATCGGGCGTTATAGGTGCTGGATTTTCTGTCTCAACGGGCATTTCATCGACCATGCCTTCTTCATCTGTAGCACTGTCTTCCTCGATCAAGCCCTCTTCCTCGCTCACACCTTCTTGAGGAAGGGTTCGCGGCGTATTTTGCAGTGTATTCGGTACGGGCTCGGGTGCTTCCATCACGCGGACACCGTTTGGTGTGATCGTTCCTGAGCCGGTGGGGGCCATGTCAGTGTCAAGGGTTGCTGGAGGAGTGGTTGCTGGGGGAGTAGTGGTTGCTGGGGGAGTGGTTGCTGGGTTCGCGGGGGGGACTGACTGTGTAATGGACTGTTCGTAGGCTGGCGCAGGTTGACGCGTAGATGTCTGGGCGAATGCGGGCGTAGTGCTTTGCGACAAGGTGCTAGATTGTTTTGCGACAAGCTGACTAGGTTTTTGGGATTTGCCAGTTCCTTGTAGCAGGAGATTGCTATCAGGATTAGCCGAGAGCAGGTTAGACCTTTGCGGATCAAATTTAGCGACGCCTTTGCTGGTTTTGTCTCCGGTCAGATCACTGGGCAGTCCTGTGAGCGTGGGCGCAGGGCTGACCTCTGTGCTGGCTTCGGGTTCTGCTGGTGTTCTTTCGAAAACTTCTGCATTGGCGGCCAAAAAGACAGTGCCTGCTGCTGTCAGCACGGACAAGGAACCGTAAATAATTCGTTTCATAAATAACCCTGATTACAAACTTCGGCGGCACAAGCGTCGTTTGTATGCATTGCTATTGGATGATTCTTTGAGTTGTAAATTCAAAGCTGAGAAATGTTCTGCCGCAATACTGTCGAACTTAAGATGGGTGCGTCTCATCCTAAAGGCATATACTCAATCCGAGCTTGCTCTATCTAAAGGCGTAGGCGAACAGAGAACTTTCTATGCCTTTAGGCATAGGTAAGGTTACTGGCAAAAGGATGTATTGATTAATTGCTAAGGCACAGAGCAATTACGTAGACTCCGGCAATAAAGTCAATGATTTCTATTGATATAAGTCAATGAATTCTGTCTGTATTTAAGAACT
>JAAUPS010000424.1 GCA_012033015.1 Phormidesmis sp. RL_2_1 | reverse complement strand
CAAGCTTATGAACTGTGGCAAGAGATTGGCATTCTTGGTTGGAACAATTTTTTGGATGCTTTAGAAACCAAAGCTCAAGCCCCAGGCTTTGCAGAGCGCGCCCTTTTCTGTCTTCAGAAAATCATCGTAGAAAAGTCCGAGATGGCCCTGCCGATAAAGTTAGGGCCATTCTATGCCGCCAATATTGAAATCACCAAGCCCTTGGTCAATGTCACACCGCCACCGGGAACAACTCGCTTTTTGGGGATGTTAACCGTGGAAGGTGATTCTCTTGGCATGATCGAGCTACCGGTTTGTGATGGGTTAGTATCTGCTTGGGTACTGACCGATGCGATCGCAACTCGGTTTTATTGGCAAATTCTGGAGCGATTTTTTCAACATACCTTATACTCAAAAGCGCCTTATTCAAAACAACCCAATGCCCAGCACCGTTCTACCGTAGCCCATAACCACGAGGAATGGGGATGGACTGCATTTTTAAGAGAGCTATGGGGATATCCTCAGTGGTTGGTTGCTGACTTTTACAAAACCAGGAAGCGAGACGGCAAATCACCCCAAAAACAAGCTGATAACGGCTGGATCACGATTGAAGTGAGCGCGCCTCTACCGCAAATAACCGTACAATCTTCACGGCTCCACATCATTCCTACCGTCGGCGGCATTGCCATTGGCGTTATTTCCATACCCGTCAAAAACAATTACATTTCCTCGCAAGCGCTACGCGTTGCGATAACCACAGACGGTAACGTTGAACTGTGCAGGGCCTGTGTTCGCGAGGCGCTCATTGGCCGGTCACTTATGGATCCCACATCCTTACGAGCCCGGTTGGCACTAGCAGCTCAAACACCCGCTAGCGCGTTCATCAATGATATGACGCTTCCTCAAACGACACTGACACTCGGGCAAAGATTTGCTCCGCTAGGTGCAAGTACGTCTCGGCGGGCGATGTTACCTAGTTCGACGGTAGAGACACTGCTGGAGCTAGCCACAATCACCCACGAGCCTGCTATTTCTAAAGCCGACTCTTCTCAGGTCACCCAAGTGGTTTATGCCCCTGAACTGATTGATCAAAGCCGGTTTAAGCTCACCCCTAGTGAAGATCCCTTCAAGCAGCAGCAGGTCATTCGTACCAACTTAAATGATCGCACCTATTTTGAACAACTCTTTGCCAGTCAACCCAATCCCTGGAAGTATACCAGTGAGTACGAACAGGTTAAATATGAACAGACGCTTTCTCTTTTACCAGAGACGCCTATTCAACAAGCCCTAGAGCTAGCTTGCGCTGAAGGTCACTTTACAGCCCAACTAGCGCCTCGGGTTCAAAACCTAGTGGCGGCTGATATTTCCCAAATTGCGCTAGATCATACAGCTCAGCGCTGCGCCCATTTCGACCATATTCGCTATCAGCAAATCGATATTGCCAAAGATCCTATCCCTGGCACTTACAATCTGATCATTTGCAGCGAAGTGCTTTACTACATGGGCAATAAGGCTGAACTCAGAGCCGTGGCAAAAAAATGTCCAGAGCGCTGGAACCAGATGGTTATCTGCTCATGGCCCATGCCCATGCAGTGGTCGATGAACCCCATAAGCCTGGTTCAATTGGAACGTTCCTTACGGTGCTAAAGGCATTAGCGACACGTTTACCAGCTTGCGTACCCTAAAGCTAGTAAAGGAGATTCGTACACCCATTTACCGCATCCAACTCTTTCAGCGTCAGCCCCGGTTCAGCCTCAAAATGCGACAGTCGCCTCAACGTCAGACATTTGAGAAACAGCCAACGCCCTTACCGCCAGAAGTCGATATTCAGATTTTGTGGGAGGGCGGAAAGCCTTATGAAACTGATTCAGCCGAGGTTGTACAGACTGAACATTTGCCGATTTTGATGTATCACCAGATTGGTGAAGCGGGGCCAGATCATCTTAAGCAATGGCGAGTCGCCCCTGATGCGTTTGAAGCTCAGCTTCGCTACTTAAGGGATGTAGGCTATTACAGTGTCAGCTTAGAAGCTTGGTGCCAAGCCATTGAGGCTAAAAAACCCTTACCTGGCAAAGCGATTTGTATGACCTTTGACGATGGCTATCTCAGCTTTTTTGAACAGGCGTGGCCATTGCTCAAAAAATATGGCTTTACAGCAACTGTTTTTTTAGTCGCTCATCAAGTGGGCCAAATGAATGACTGGGATGCTCGCTATGGCGATCTCATGCCATTGATGAACTGGCAACATATTCAACAACTGCAGAATGAAGGGGTAAGGTTTGGTTCCCATACGGTCACCCATCGCTCGCTTACCATGCTCTCCGCTGAAGAGATTGTCACCGAAGGTGCGCGATCGCGTGCCATTTTAGAAGAGAAGTTAGCCACGCCCATCCGAACAATCGCCTATCCCTACGGTGATACAGACCCAGCGATCGCCCACCTTATGGGTGCCTGCGGTTACTTAGCCGGAGTTTCCTGCAACCCCGGACTCAGCAACATCAAAAACTCGGCCTTGCTGCTTCCCCGTCAAGAAATCACTGGGTTTGATAGCTTAAAAGAGTTCATTACCAAACTAGAATTGGGTCTAGGTACAGGACAAAAACCCATGTAACTAGCTGAAAGTCTTGCTGTTGCTGAGATTGAGCTAGGTTTGAGAAAATCTGCCCAAGGCGAGCAAAACCATAACGAAAGACACGCTTTGCCAACCATCCGTGTGCCTTGACTATTACATCTGTCGAGTTGCTTAGGACAGTCTCATCGGCGCAAGCCGTGATTGGACGACAGGCAACTCGACACGCAAAGTCAGAATACATCTTTACTTTGCTATACCAGCGGTTTTACTTCATTCAACCACAGTAACTGCCACATAGGTTCGTACGTCATCGAGGGGAAGGCTTATCCCATCCAGAGAACCCATGCCAAAGCCGTACAGAAACGACCTATAGCTTCTGTCGAGTGAGTTAGGACAATATAGCTTTGGTCGCTTGGCTGAGGTACGGTATGCTGGCTGAAACCATGACGTGACAACGGGCCAAGCGACGCGCATGTACCCGTTGGCGTAGCCTCGCTGTCGGCGTTATGCATCCGGCACACGCTATAGTAATCGCTAGAAGCCCTTGATTAGCAGCAGCTAACTCGACTAGCACAGTAAGAATGCATCCTTATTTTTTTAAGTGTTGCATGAGAAATATGCGTTTTGTAAGCTGGCTCCAGTAACTGAACCAAACCCTGATACCCCTTTCTCTTTGCAATATCTACTG
>JAAUPS010000197.1 GCA_012033015.1 Phormidesmis sp. RL_2_1 | reverse complement strand
TCGTCGTACGGCGCTAAGGAAAGCTCACCAAGACAGCGGTGAGACCCTGCGTCGTCGTACGGCGCTAAGGAAAGCTCACCAAGACAAAGTCAGAATGCATCCTTACTTTGCTATACATCGAAAAGCCATGTAACTTTTGGTTGCTCGGGAGGCCAAAACATCTTCTTTGTGTGAGGCAGATCGGTTTTGTTTTAATGCGCTAACGTGGCGTGCCTGACGCGCTGACAACTGATCGTCACTTGGAGCAGGAGGGTTGTGTAAGGTTGTAACCACCACCTTGACGAACACTCACCCGACGAACACTGCATTACAACGGCGGAGCATCAGCAGTTAATCAACGATCAAAGTTACGGCAGCCTTTGAACTCCACCATAACTGGCACTTTCAACTGACCGTTAACTGTCTGTTGAAAGTGCCAGTCTCAGCATATTAATGGCACTCAAGGCACTTCGTTGTCGAATGCTGGCGCGTCCACGATCTGGGCCGAGGAGATATTTTTGTGATCGAGTGCTCGTCGTTGAAGCAATGCCAATATAGACCAAGCCCACTGGTTTTTCATCGCTGCCGCCACCGGGGCCAGCGATGCCGGTAATACTGAGCCCCCAATCTGTGCCCAAACGGCTGCGAACCCCGTTGGCCATGGCCTCAGCAACTTCGGCGCTGACGGCTCCACAGCGAGCGAGGACGTCTTCCGGCACATTCAGCAAACCCTGCTTAATGCGATTGTCGTAGGCAATGACCCCCCCTAGAAAATAGGTGGAACTCCCAGGGATGGCCGTAATGCCTTGACCTAAGCCGCCGCCGGTGCAAGATTCTGCGACGCTGAGCGTTTGAGAGCGGCACGTGAGCAATGCCCCGACAGTGCTGGCAAGGGTGTCGTGGTCTTGACCGTAGCAGTACAGTCCGCCAATGTCTCGAATTTTTGCGGCGACAGGTGCAATGAGCTGGTTGGCGGCGGAGATGGACTCAGCCTTAGCAGAAATACGTAGCTTGACTTCGCCTTCTCCGGCGTAGGGAGCCACCGTCGGGTTTTGGCTATTTAATAAGTCACCGACCTGATCGGCCAAGGTTTGTTCGCCGATGCCCCAAAACTTTAGCGTTTGGCTATGGATGACACCGTCAGCCCATCCATTTTCGGTCAGATAGGGGGCAGCGGTGGCCTGCCACATGGCTTGCATCTCTCGAGGTACGCCAGGAAAGGTGATAATAGTGAGCCCGGCCCTTGGCTGCCAAATGATGCCGGGAGCAGTGCCGACAGGATTGGGTAAAATGCTTGCCCCTTCGGGCAGTAGCGCTTGGCGACGACTGCTGTCAGTGAGATCGTAGCCTCGGCGCTCAAATTTGGCTTCTAAGTCGGCGACTACTTCAGGGCGTTCGATCAAGGACGTATCAAAAAAATCTGCTAGGGTGGCAATCGTCAGATCGTCGGGGGTGGGGCCAAGGCCCCCTGTGAAAATGATCAGTCGGGCGCGTTCGCAGGCGATCGCAACGGCCCGCTGAATGCGCAAAGGGTTATCGCCAACCACCGTTTGATAATGGTGGGCGATGCCTAAATTGGCAAGCTGCTGGGCTAAGTATCGGGCGTTGCCATTGACAATATCGCCGAGTAGCAGCTCTGTGCCAATGCAGATGATTTCAGCGCTCTTGTTCATGAGTTGGGTATGGTTGCCCTGGCTTGTAGAGCCTTTTGGGTGATAGGTGAGATCATATTATGGGTGAGAGCATACCTTGTGGAAAAATCCCTCTAAACAAGTTCTTGTAAACCTTAGGGCAATCTCTTCGACAGGGCAAATGTGGACATATGGATAAGCGCTCAAACCTCTGGTGGCTGCTCCTGGGGGGGCTTGTTTTTCGAGTCCTGATTGCTACTTTTTTACCCCCTGGGTTTGATGAAGCTTATTATTTTTTGTATTCGCGCCATTTGGCTTGGAGCTATTTTGATCATCCCTTTGGCGGTGGCTTATACCACTGGTGTGGGCGTTTGGCTCACAGGTCTGGTTTTGCCGCTGACGATTCGGCTAGGGGCATTGGGACTATTTACGCTGAGCCTGTGGTTGCTATATGAGAGCGGGCGATGGATATTTGGGCCTAGGGCCGGGTGGATTGCGGTTGCGATCGCCTCTCTTTCACCGCTTTTTTTCTTAACCTGCGGCACCCTTACTGCCCCCGATAATGCCTTAATCTTTTGCTGGAGCCTGGCACTTTATTGCTGCGTGCGCGAATTTTTCTTTTCTTGGGATGAACCCTCTGCACAGTGCTTTGATCAGCCCTATGTGCCGACATCGCGATTGTTGCTCATAGCCCTACTCATGGGCTTAGCCTGTTTAAGCAAGTACCATGGATTTCTTTTAGGGCTGAGCCTAGTGGGGTTTTGCCTTACCACTGCTCCGTATCGGTCAGCTTTAATTTCTCGATGGTTTTGGTTAGGGGTGTTGGGTTTTGGGCTGGTGCTATTTCCTTTGCTGTACTGGAACAGTCAGCATGATTGGATTTCATTTCGGTTTCAGTTGGGCTTTGGCAGCGCCTTCTCGGAGGTCAGTCGGTTCTCTGGTAGGGTGACGGGTTATTCTGTGGCCAACTTTTTGGGTGCATTGTTGGCGCAAATGGGCTTTCTGTTTCCTAGCTTGGGGATCCCCTTATGGTGGGTAAGCCTAAAAGCATTGCTGGGCAAACCGCTTGATCAGTTTGATCAGTGGCCAACGTCATTGGATCCTCAGCTTGCTGTCAAGTGCCGTTTCTTGCTTTGGGCTGGATTGCCGGTGGCTGCTGGATTTACGCTGCTCAGTGGATTGACCCACACTTTTCCGGCTTGGCCTGTGCCAGGGCTGTGGAGCTTGATGCTGCTATTGGCTGGTGCTGCTGCGAGGTGGCCCCAGCGTTTGGTGCGCCGTTGGCTCAAGATAACGGGGCTAATCGTGTCGATGCTGCTGATGGTTGCTCTCAGCCATATCACGCTAGGAACCCTACAAAATCCGAGTCGATATGCGCTATTCGGAGGATGGGTTGCGCCCCAGCACGATCCTTCTACAGCGTTGATAGATGTGGTGCAGCTCAGGCGGCAGTTGAGTCAATCACCTGCGTTTCGAGCGGCGATCGCTGAAGTTGATTTTGTCATTACCCCTGAGTATTGGCTCAGCGGCTATATTGCTATGGCCATGCCTGAGTTTGTTAATCTTCCCGTGAGTAGTTTTACCTCGGATCCTAGAGGCCATGCCTTTTGGTTCCATCCTCAAGACTGGCTGGGCAAAAACGCGCTATTGATCAGCTTTTCTGCCCTTTCCCAGGAAGAAACTGACGACCCATTGAGCCAACCTTCTGTCTTAGGACTAGCGGCTTATTTTCATGCCGTCACGCCCCTTGGCCAAGTGGCTATCAAGCGCGGTAACGTGACGATAAAAACCTTTGACTTATATCGAGCTGATACACTCTTGCGACCCTATGTGTACCCTTACTAAAGGCTTCTAATCCAAAGCCTACCAAGTATTGAAATATTAGGGATTGAGCTATCAGGATGGAACTATCAGGGATTGAACTGTAGGAAACGCTGAATTGAAACGGGTCACTCAAGACCTAAAACCTTAATGCATCAGTCAGCATCACCAGTCAGTATTACCAGTCAGTATTTAGCGTGATGCACTGCCCGCCAGCCTGTGTAACTCAGCAGAGCAGTAGAGGCAAAGGCAAATGGCACACCTGCCCG
Organism: Phormidesmis sp. RL_2_1; assembly: GCA_012033015.1. GTDB lineage: Bacteria > Cyanobacteriota > Cyanobacteriia > Phormidesmidales > Phormidesmidaceae > Phormidesmis. The sequence goes on along the minus strand of JAAUPS010000197.1, from coordinate 6,090 downwards.
CAGGCCCGAAAAGGCAATAGCCAAGCTACCGACCCATAGTGCTAAGGCATAGATGAATAGCACGGTGAAGCGATGGGAAAATCCGGCATTGAGTAAGCGGTGATGTAAATGTCGTTTATCTGCCACGAACGGCGATAGACCCTGGCGTAGCCGCAGTAGAATGACCGCTGACATATCCAAGATAGGCACAGCTAGGGTGAGAGAAGGCAGCAGTACTGCAACGGTTGTCACCCCTTTGACAAGGCCAATGACGCCTACGCCTGCCAAGGTAAAGCCAATAAAGTAAGCGCCGCCATCTCCCATAAATATTTGGGCTGGATTAAAGTTGTAGCGCAAAAAGGCTAGAGAGCCACCTGCTAGGGCCGCGGCAATGAGCGCTGCTGCAGGTTGCTGCATGTATAAGCTGACTGCCATCATCACCAGTGCGGCAATTCCCGATACGCCAGCGGCTAAACCATCTAGCCCGTCAATCCAGTTGATGGCGTTGGCCATGCCCACGAGCCATACAACGGTCACAACCAAGCTCACCAGATCAGGGAGTTGGGTGATGCCCAAACCAGGAATGCTTAAAAATGCGATATCTACACCTACATACCAAGCGGCTGAAGCTACTACTGCCTGCATAATCAGGCGACTAATGGCAGAGAGCCCAAACAGATCATCGACTAAGCCAATCGCAAAGAAGGCTAATCCGCCGACTGTGACACCCCAAATAGAGTTTTCGGTGACAGGTTTGAGGTGTAGCCCATCGGCACCGATAAATCCGCCAGCACCCCAGACAATGAGCAATGCGATCAGCACGCCAAAGAAAATGGAAACACCGCCCAGCCTTACCATGGGTTGAGAATGAACTTTTCTGCCCCCTGGCAGATCAACCCTGCCGCTGGCCAAACCGGCCTTTTTGACGAGGGGGGTCAAAATGAGGACGATGGCTGCCGAGATCAAAAACGCGAGCAGATGGTATAGCGGAAACGGCATCAGAAGAGGCTGTGTAGGGTTGGCAAAGCTTAAAGACGCACCTTCTCAACAAATGCTTGACTCTCTTAACAAGGATTGATTTAAAGCATTGAGCGGACGCAGACTAATCCTAAAGTCCTTATATTACAAAGCTGTCGTAGTATGCAATGTTCTGACTCACAGGAGTTAGGTTGCTATGGTGACTTGTTGTGTATGTTGTGTGGGGTGGATTGCTACCGTTACCGATATTAAGGCGCGCTAGCAACACTCGGCGACAGTATAACCCTTTACAATCGGCCTGACGCACGAGATTTATCAATAATCCCTTATATGAACCAGCAGGGCGATCGATAATATGGCTCTGCTATATGGCTCCAATATATATGGCTAAGGTCACTTAAGCGAAAGCCCTAAGTCACAGTGTGGTAGTTACTCAGGGCTTTCACTTTTTACCTGTAGACGGTAGACGAGTTTAGACGAGTGCGGGCTCAGCCGCTTGAAGATGGGGGTATAGCGGGAAGCGATCGCACAAATTCAACACACGACGCTGGCAGTTGTCGGCCACGGCACTATCTTCTGGATTGAGTAAGCAGTCGGCAATGATATTGGCAATTTCAACAAATTCGGTTTCTCCCATGCCGCGAGTGGTCATCGCCGGTGTGCCTAGACGCAAACCGCTGGTGACAAAAGGCGACTCTGGATCAAACGGCACGGTGTTCTTATTGGCCGTGATATTGACTTGGCTAACGAGCGCATCGGCTATTTTCCCAGTCATGCCAATAGAACGCAAATCCATCAGCACGAGATGATTGTCAGTGCCGTCGGAGACGACTTTGATTCCCCTTGCTTGGAGCTGTTGGGCCAGAGCCTGGGCGTTTTTGATCACTTGCTCAGAGTAATCGCTAAATTCGGGCTGTAGGGCTTCGCCAAAAGCGACGGCTTTGGCTGCGATCACATGCTCGAGTGGGCCACCTTGACTGCCAGGGAAGACGGCTTTGTCAAACTTTTTACCCAGCTCTGGATCCCGCGTCATGATCAATCCACCCCGTGGCCCCCTTAGGGTTTTGTGGGTGGTGGTGGTGACCACATCGCAGTAGGGCAGTGGGTTGGGATGGTGGCCGGTGGCGACCAATCCAGCAATATGGGCAATGTCGGCCATCAGGTAGGCGCCGACTTCATCTGCGATCGCCCGAAACTTTTCAAAATCAATGGTGCGAGGGTATGCCGAATAGCCACAGATAATCATTTTGGGCTTGTGATCTAGTGCGATCGCCCGAATGTCATCAAAGTCAAGCTGCTCAGTTTCACGATTGACGCCATAGTGCACCACATTGAACCATTTGCCTGAAAAATTGACCGGCGAGCCGTGGGTAAGGTGACCGCCATGGGATAAATCCATCCCTAAAATAGTGTCTCCTGGTTCTAACAACGCCAGGAATACCGCAAAGTTAGCCTGCGCGCCAGAGTGGGGTTGGACATTTGCATGAGCCGCACCAAAAAGGCTTTTTACCCGGTCAATTGCCAACTGCTCAACTTGATCGACAAATTCGCAGCCGCCGTAATAGCGCTTGCTGGGTAGTCCTTCTGCGTATTTATTGGTCAGCACAGAGCCCTGGGCGGCCATCACTGCCGGAGACGTAAAATTTTCGCTCGCAATCAGCTCCAGATGGGTTTGCTGGCGGTTCAACTCTTGCCCCATGATGGCGGCTAGCTCTGGATCGCTCTGCTGCAAAAAATCAACGTTGGTTTTTGTCATTTACCTAATTTCCTTGGATTAACTCAACCCTGCGACGAACCTTAGACAAGCCACCAGACAAGCCACCCATCGGTTCGGATGTGATGCCTTTATATTGCCTTGATATTGCCTTGATATGCTTAGCTTCCTTACCCTATTCTCTATGTCCTTTAATTTTAAGTTGCTCGGTATAAAGCGCTTTGCTTGAAGGGTTTTGCTTCAGTTTGCTAGAAGCCAACACGTCGTTGAAAAAGACTGTTTGAAATAAAGGATTGATTGAAAAGCACGATGAGACGACGCTTAAAATGAGGTTTCCATAATAGCTTGCGAGCAACCTGAATTGATGCGTGAACAACCTAAAAAAGCATCCCTTCCGCTCATAGAAACGGATATGCGATTCAGATATTAAGACAAGTCAACCTCATTTGTGGTGCTTAAGCTGAGCAACCAGTGCAGTAGCCAGATTGTAAAGGAAACAGATGTTTGTTCCAAAATGTAACGCTTTGAAACATATAATAGAAAAAATTAAGCATTGCTTGGTGATTTTCGCTGGCTGTTAAGTTAACTAGCTGTCTTTGAAGCACCGCGGTTTATGAGTGAAAACTTGATGAAGCTGTGGAAAAGCTGCCTGCGAGCGTTGCTGTAAAGCTAGCCCTCAGGCACTGTTGACGTATACAGTGGAGTCCTAGGTAGTTTTAGCGAGCTGTTTTATGTGAGGCTTGCCAAGCACAGCTTTCTTCATATCTCCTAATGTGAGCATGAAAGTTTTGGGCTACTTTGGCTTGATTGGCTGTTCTAGCGACATAACTTAATCTTAGCTCTGGATTTTTTAGCCAGAGTGTTGAGCCAGAGTGTTTTTGGGTTGGGTTAGCCACCTGCCACTGTTCCTTTTTCACAGTTTGAGGCATTGATGCTGCAACTGACCCGTCCTTCCACCTCGACCGCCGCTCCCAAGCTTGTATCCCTTGAGGAGTCATACGAGCAATGTCGGCAAATTACCGCAGAGTATTCTAAAACGTTCTATATGGGAACGTTGCTCATGTCTGAAGCCAAGCGGCGAGCCATTTGGGCTATTTATGTATGGTGCCGACGCACTGATGAATTAGTGGACGGGCCTCAGGCAAAGTTCACCACAGAAAGTACCCTAGACCATTGGGAGTCTCAGTTGGAGACTCTATTTGCTGGCCATCCCATGGCCGATGTCGATGTGGCCATGGTCGATACGCTCGATCGCTTTAAGCTCGATATTCAGCCTTTTCGCGACATGATTGCTGGCCAGCGGATGGATCTGCACCGCTCACGTTATGACACTTTTGAAGAGCTAAAGCTGTATTGCTACCGAGTAGCCGGAACCGTTGGGCTAATGTCTACAACGGTGATGGGTATGGATGTTGGCGTTAATGCCGCACCTTGGCGTCGAGATAATCCTGTCGTGCCACCGATTAAAGAGGCCGTTGCCCTCGGTATTGCCAATCAACTGACAAATATATTACGAGATGTGGGTGAAGATGCTCGACGCGATCGCATTTACCTGCCGCTAGAAGATCTGGCCCTTTTTGACTACACCGAGGAAGATCTGTTGCAGGGGGTGATCGACGATCGCTGGAGAGCGTTAATGCGGTTTCAAATTCAGCGGGCCTTTAAATATTATCAAGAGGCTGAAAATGGCATCAGCAGACTCCATCCCGACGCCCGATGGCCTGTTTGGTCAGCTTTAATGCTGTATCGCAAGATTTTAAATGTGATTGTTGAAAACGACTACGATGTCTTTAACCGTCGTGCTTTTGTGCCCAAGACCCGTAAGCTTTTGTGTTTGCCCCAAGCGCTGATTCGTGCGCGAGTCTCTTAGCCTCGTTCTCAAGGTCTTTCTAGAAGTGGCCCTGTTTTAAAGGAGCCTTGTTCTAAAGGATCCTTGTTCTATAGCGTGTACCGAATGCATCCGGCACACGCTATAGAAAAATAATCCAGACTATAGAAAACAAACAATCCAGAGTAGGTTGCGTCCGTGCAGCCTACTCTGGATTGAGAGTTATATTCGATTGCTACAGATTCTTCAACGATGCACCATGAGCATGGCACCGTTGAACGACAGCAGGTGAAATTATCGCAGTTACCTTCCTTAGGGACTTAGGAAGGCGTGGTCTGCGCTGCTAGCATTTCTTTGAGCTTAGCTAAATCTTGCGCCCAGCGAGGATCAGGTGCTGTAGTTGTAGATTCAACCTCCGCGACGCCTGCTGGATTGTTACGGCGGCTATTGCCCTTTTTATTGCCACTGCGGCGGCTGTTACTGCTGCTCGCACTCGCTTCCTGATTGTCTTCTTTTTCCGTGCGAGGCATTGCCTTTTCGACTTTTAGCGTTGCATCTTGAAGGGCAAAGCCGTTGTACTTCTCGACCAAGGTATCGGCGATCTCGTCAGTTTTAGCGGTCACGAAACCAAAGCCACGACACTTACCCGTTTTGCGGTCAGCGATGAGCTTAACAGAGACCAAATTATCGATGTCTTCTTCAAAAATCGCTTCAAACGCTTCGCGCTCTAAATCTCTAGGCAGGTTGCCACAATATAAACGAACTGACATCAGAAATGACCTCTAACTTTTAAATTCGGTAGTGAGCTTCAAAAGCGCCCAAATGAGTCGAAACTAATGATGCTCTAGTCGTGAAATATGAAAACGTTTCTATCACAATGCTGATGAAAGATGGCCTTTCACTGCCACAACCTTGCTCGATAGATTCAGTAAGACTTTTGTTGCAGTCGCAAGCAGTCTCAACTTTACCAGCAATGCAGGGATAAACTTTGACCCCTTTCCTAAGGATGCTTTCCCAATAGCGCTGCCTCGAAGTGTGAGCGAGAAAACGTATGGGTTAGTTTGTGCTTTAGGGTAGCTACTGCTGATTTTGCCTTCTTTAAACTATCACGACGTCTGTAGTCAGACCAAGTCATAAGTTTGACTAAGAAGGCGCAAAAATGACCAATATCTGTGTGCTGAAAATCTGATTTGTGCAATTACCAAAATAAAAGCCAGCCGCAAGAATCGGCTGGCTGAGATGCTGTGTTGAGAGTAGGAGAACCCGCGTGCTCAACGTTCACCTGTGGCAAATGGCCAAATGCTGGCAGCTTACCTGATGCGCTGATAAAACAAGCTCTTGGATGAAATCTAACACCCTTCGATAGGATCCGCAACATTTCTTCATATTTTGCCTGCGGCGGGAGATGGTTATAGCTCTATAGCTTTGATGGCTTGGCTGAGGTATGGCATGTTGGCTGAAACCACTGCATGACACCGGGCCAAGCGACGCGCTTGTACCCGTTGGCGTAGCCTTCGCCGTGCGGCGTATGGCACTACGGGCACAAGCTATAATTAGCTCACAAAACTAGCTCACAAAACTAGCTCGCAAA
>JAAUPS010000423.1 GCA_012033015.1 Phormidesmis sp. RL_2_1 | reverse complement strand
GGTGAGGTAAAGCCCATGGGCTTCGATTCCAGAACAACTGCCCCAACAAACTGGTCTTTCACCTTCACCCACTGACGATCTGCTTTGGGATGAGACGGTCGCCCGTTTTCACCCCGGATCAAGACAGACGCGGCATGTAACTCTTCCCTAATGTCCTCTTCTAAAAAAAGTCCCTTCGGTGTTTCCGTCAGGCTCAAGCATTGAGGAATTGGGCGAGCCTGGGCATGGTTGAACTGTGTCTCTAGATATGCCCAGAGCTGGTCGGCATCCATAGGAGCCGCCTGTAGCCCCATCCGAGAATTAATCTGTTGCTCCCAATGCAGATAACCATCGGTGAAAGCCGCGTTTAGCAGTTGCAGATATTTCTGTTTCTCTTTTTGGTCTTTCACTCCTTTGAAAGTGTCATACCCATCGGCCAACCAGGCCAGCAGTTTTTCAGTGTGATCTGCATGAGTGGTTTTTCCAGCTTCAACTGTATGGCTAGCAAACATGTAGATTTGTTTGGGCTGGCGCAGTCCCTGCTCAGTCATTTCCCTCACCGCTCGCTGTTGAGCCATCAGCAAAAACTGAGATTCTAAGCCAGTATTACGCTGTACCAAAGCCTCTAGCGCTTGTTGCCGGGGCATATCTGCTGCAAAAGAACGGAGATGAATTCGTAGGCGATCGCCCGGACGAAATCCTTTCAACCCTTCTTCCAAATGCCCCAATACAGTCTCTGCTTGCCCCTGTGCCAGCAGTGTGTGAATGCCAAGGGGCTGAAAGCCAAAGACGAAGGTAAACTGGCCGCGTTTTTTCAGCAGATAAGCACCGATATCGCGTCCTCGCAGTGCCAGTCTGCAAATACATTCTAAATGTGATTCGTCTTCAAAGGGCTTGAAGGTGTAGCGCTGAGTGCCGAGACGTTGTTTACTCATGTTTACACACCTAAAATTTAGTCTGAGTAGCGACAGTAGAGTACATAGCCGCGTGTCCAGTTCGGAACGGGTATCAACTTGTTGGTAAACCGCCAGGTTTTCTCACCCACAACGACCCACCAAGTGCAGATCATCCAGGTCGTGAATAGGAGAAAAGCTGCAAAGCCGAGTCTTAAAAGCACTTCTATAACAAAATAGCTGCCAACCAAGATGACCATAGAAGGCACTAGCAGATTAGTCGGAATTGGCCCCAGTGTGGGCTGAGCGCCTAAGCTTTGATTGATAGCGCAAAATAGTCTTCGTTTACCTGTTGTCTCAGCCATTGTTCTAAGTCCCTGTACCGCCGCCGAAAAACAGCTTGCTCATTCCTTCCACAATAACAACAGCGGCAATGACGATGAAAGCGTTCTGCATCAAGGGTTGCCACTGTTCGCCACGTTGGGCCTGATACACTGCAAAGAAGATAAAGCCGACAGCAGTCACCCAAATGACAATGCGCAGCACACCAAACATAAAGGCAATGATGCTAGCATCGATGTTGTTGCCAAAGATGGTTTCAACCTGGCTCTCAACAGTCTTAAAGAGCTGGGCTGACGCTGGCTCTGCGTGACTGATAATGCCGAAAAATAGCAGAACACTCAGCACTACACCGATTGTCTGCCATCTCCCTACACGCTGAGGCAGAAAACGGCGAGTTGAAGACTGCTGCTCAAAAATAGTAGCCAGCCATCGTTTCAGTAAAACGTTCATGCGGTGCGCTAAAGTCGAGTACCGATCTCGACGATGAGATCGAGAACGCACTCTTGACAAGGTATTCATGTTTCTACTCTCTTGAAGGGATAGGACGAGAAGTAGGCATATTGCCTTTTTGCAAGCCAGGAAAGCAGTAATCGCGAACTCAGTACTTTCTGTCTTACTCTAGTTGACACTTAACTATTAAGTACTACTTTTTTTAATTAAGTGCTACTTAAAAGTATGTTCCAAGCAAAAGAATCTCAGCCTTTCTCTTATATTTTCTTAACAAAGTTATTTCAGGTGCTACGCAACTGTTCCCTGAGATTTTTCTTGAAAGAGCATAAAGTCTGATATGTATAGGCTTTAAATGATGACTATACATGTACGGCACTGCGATAGGATGTCTCGTACTTAGTAGTACTTTTTTATATATAATTTGCGTTTATACATACTTTTTGGAAAATATATCTATCTCCTAGCTTCTGTGAAGGATAGGGTTTGGCCCATCAAACTCTATCCCTGAGAAGCTAGGATGTCAGCAGTCTGCTTGGCCCTAAGATGTCTGACTCCACTGTCGATAAACCCACTAGAAATAAGAATAAGGAATCTTCCGATGGCGGATGCCGTCCTACTTTTTACATGAGCACGGAACTGCTGGCGGCGATTGACGCCCAGTGTGCTGAAGAGGGTGGCAAGAAGCGATCGCCCTTTCTCTCTGAACTCATGGAACTCTTGATCACTAGCCCCATAGGAGAGCAATTGCGAGCAAATGCTGCGAAGAATCGGCGGAGTTTGGCTCACGAGCTAGAAGCCAACTTAGTTCTATTTAACGAGCATGTGCCAACGGACGAAATTGCCGAGTTGGCTGAAGCTAGCCAGCGAAACCCGGATCAGATGTTAGTTAGGCTAGTTTTACTAGGGCTGAGAGTCTACAAAAATTCAATTGCCCGCATGGAAGTAGAAATCAAGGGTGGTAATGAGCCCATCTAGAAACATTTTTCTACGTAATCACACGGATATTTCCGGATCTCATTAATACACTCAGAAAAGATCTATGTAGGCTAAAGTTCTACACATTTCCTGTCGTCGTTTGCTAACAGACGCTCGATATCCTAGGAATAGAGGCTCAGGCAAACTGTATTTCTTTCCCTCTATTCCTTCTGACTCTATTTTTTGAGTATCTGATCAATTCGTCTCCCCGCTCGGCTGTTCGCTACTCAGCTTTTTTGGTGACGTATGAATAGATACATGACTAAGCGCTATGTTGCTGTCAGTCGAACTGACGCAGTTAGACTGGCAAATCTTGATGGCACACCTGTCTCTGCAATCCGATGTTTCCACCGCGTCGAGCTGATTCACCGCACAGATTGGTGGGCTTGGTGGTCTGATGAACGTTTAACAACGGCCATTGGCTTACCAGAAACCCTTCAGCCCCAAAAACTGTCCGCAGATTCAGCTAGACTGATCTTCGATGTTTGGGCGAGCGGGCTGCTGACGCCCCAGTGTGGATGGGCTCTGCTAGCGAAGGTGAAACGTGTTGCTAACAGGGAGATTGTCTGCCCGGAGAGTACGCACAATTGCAGATTTAATTCTAGATGGGAAAATT
>JAAUPS010000422.1 GCA_012033015.1 Phormidesmis sp. RL_2_1 | reverse complement strand
CGTATGGAAATAGACAGCCTCTTTATGCTTAGTTTGAGTTCTAGCTTTCGTGTCCGAACACCGCAGCAGTTTTTTAGACTTGCCGTCTTTCTCATAGCTGTACTCTTCCATTGGCTTTTGGCAAACCGGACAGGGATGAGCGGTTAGATTCGCTTCAGCAGATTTTACCTTTGGCCCTTCGCTTTCTTTAGCGCGAGGCAGTTCCCATCGCTTGCTGAACTTTGAGTAGAACAGCACCACGTTCTCACAGCCACTGGTGCACTTAAGAAAGTATTTCTTTTGAACTTTAGTGCTAGGGACTTTTTGCCCATCGGTTTTTTGACACTGAGGGCAGAGCGTTTTAGACATCGCCAGAGACCGCCCCCCACTGCGCACCGCTGGCTTAGTAGAGAGATGTTTTGGAATCACCGTTCTAGCGCGGGTCAGTGCCGGGGCGAAGTATTCCTGATTCCAACTCGTCAGATAGCGCTGCCAGTCCTGAGTACCTTCAGCAATCTGGTCAAGCGCCGCCTCCATCTGAGCTGTGAAGCTAGCTTCGAGTAGATCGGGAAGCGCTTCTTTGAGGAAAGCATCGACCTCTAATCCCAGCGCGGTTGGGACAAGAGAGCCCTTAGTAATCTCTACATACAGCCGCTGCTTGAGCGTTTTGATAGTCGGCGCATAGGTACTGGGTCTGCCGATACCTTTGCGTTCCATCACCTGCACGAGCTTGGGTTCGCTGTAACGGGGCGGTGGCTGAGTTTGTTTCTGTTCGTGCGCTGCTCGCTGTAGCGCAACCGACTGCCCTTGCTGCAGGCTAGGGAGTTCCGCATCGGCCTTCAGGTTTTCCAATAGCGGGTATAGCCCAGGAAGACGACCATCTGCCCTTTGGCCTGCCAGCAGACCGAACCCGACTGAGTGCTGATCTTGGTTTGCCGTACCTGAGCCGGTTTGCACTGAGAAGCGATCGCCCGCTTCCAAATCATCACATACAGGTTAAAGGCATCGGTAGAGAGTTCTGTCCGCAGATCCTCAGAGGCGCGATAGACATCGGTGGGTCGAATGGCCTCATGTGCTTCCTGTGCGCCCTTGGCCTGACGATGCTGCGCGACTTTCTTCGGCACGTTATCAGGATCATGACGCTCTAACCACTGCCGCGCCTGCGTACAAAACTCAGGGCTCAGCAGAGTGCTGTCCGTTCTCATGTAAGTAATGAGCCCCGCTTCATAGAGCGACTGAGCGACTTTCATTGTTTGCTCAGGGCTGAAACGTAGCCGAGAGCCTGCGGTTTGTTGCAGGCTAGAGGTAATGAATGGTGGGGGCGGCTTTCGATGGGTCGTCTTACCTTCAATTCCAATAATCGTATGGGGATGCTGCTGAGCGATCGCCACCAGTCGATTGGCCTCTGCTTCAGAGGTGACTCGGGCTGATTCTGGCGCTGATTGGTCAGAGGGGCTAGCAGCATCATCGGGTGCTTCTTCCTCTGATGTTTCAACGGCAGTTCCCCGGTAGTAGGCCCGAAAGCCTTCGGCGTAATCGACAAAGACGCTCCAATAGTCCTGGGGTACAAACGCCTGAATTTCTCGCTCGCGGGTACAGAGGATATGGAGGGCAGCGCTTTGCACCCGGCCCATGCTCTTCGCGCCGTTTTGTAGCTGCCACAGGAGAGGAGAGCCCCGATAACCAACTAGCTTATCTAGCACTGTGCGGCATAGACCGGAGTGAACCAGATTTAGATCGAGCTGGCGAGGTTGAGAGATCGCTGCTCTGACGGCGGCAGGTGTAATTTCGCTATAAACGACACGCTGTGGATTTTTCAGGTTCAGCGCCTGCTGAAGGTGCCAAGCAATGGTCTCGCCCTCGCGGTCGGGGTCTGTGGCCAGAACAACGGTTTTAACCTGCCTAACTGCCGCCTTCAGTCCTTGAATAGTTTTTGCGCCGCGATCTCCTCTGGGTATGAATCGGCAGTGGACTGAATGCTCGTTCAGGTCGAAGCCCAGCGAATCTTCGCCATCGCTAGCCAGTTCGCGGATATGGCCGACACTGGCTTTGACTAGCCAGTCGGTACCGAGAATTTGACCGAGCTTTTTAATCTTGCCAGGGCTCTCGACAATCAGAAGTTTAGAGGGCATGGGGGGTACCAGGCGCTGGTTGCTATGTACTGATTATGTACTATGAGTGCGTTGCCTCAGCAAATTTCGGCTTGGGCCACTTTCAGGCGAGAGCAAAAGCTAAAAAGCCATGTGAGACGCAGTAGGTCAGCCTCGAACTCTTTAAAACGACAACCTTCTATTCCGTTTTGCCTGATTGCCCATACAGCTCATCAAACGCCTCCTCCATCTTCATATCGAGCGCCCGGTCACTATAGCGAGCAAAGATTTTGTCAGAACTGATGCGCACCGCTCGCTTAGCCAAAATAGGATTCATCCCCGCTGCTACCAAGGAAGTCGCAAAGGTGTGCCGCAACCGATGAGGATGGATGCCTTCTAGCTCACTCACAGCGGCCAAATCCTTGATCAGCTCATACACCCCGCTGTAGCCCAAGCGCTGCCCTTTACTATTGTTCGACAAGCTAACGAACAGCGGTGCTTCTGGAGCCGTCGGCAGTCCATTGCGCACCATCCATCCTAAATAGCTATCAATCGCGGCCACAGCCTCCGGCTTCAGCGGCACCTGCCCATCGCTGCCCCACTTCGCGCCCCGTACCGTCAGCCGCCGTCCATCGTAGTCCTCAACGTTGAGCTTGCAGACCTCATTCGCTCTCAACCCATGGCTGAGCACCTGCAATATTGCGCGGTCACGCACTTCCGACTCCCCCCGATAGCTCAGCGCCTCAAAGAGCGCACTCACCTGGTCGTCTGCTAAGTCACTGGGCAGTTTGGCCGGTTCCTTCACCATCTCTATCGTCAGCGTCGGGTTGCGCTCAATGTAGTCCTTTACCGTCAGCCACTTAAAGAAGCTCTTCAGCGTAGCGATCGCCTGATTAATCGTCCCTGGCGACAGCGAACCACCCCGTTTACTCGGCAGCGCCTTCAAATGCTGCTTGTAACGGTCGATATCGCGGTGTGCCACGGCCTGCCAAGGCTTCTGAGCCCAATTGTAGAACTGCCGTAGCTGCCGCTCATAGACTTTGCAGGTGTTGGCCGATAGCTCGCGCGTCGCAAGAACGTACGACGAACACGCTGCCACTGCAAATCTGACGTAACCGGCGCAGGGCCCACGGCTCAGGCCAAGTTCGATTAAATCTAGCTGAGGATTTTCGCGAGCCATCGTTTGC
>JAAUPS010000421.1 GCA_012033015.1 Phormidesmis sp. RL_2_1 | reverse complement strand
TGACGATCTTCTAAGACGATCAGCAAATAGGGGGTTTGGGAAATTTGAATATTTTGAACACGGATGCGCACAGCGCCCAACGTCGGCAAAATAATTTCCGCATCAATGCCAATTTTTTCAAAAGAGATCACGTCTTGATTGCTCAGCGTAGATTGACAAACTCGCCAGATTTCGGTCGGCAGTGTATTGGTATTTGCCTTGAGCAGGCTGCAGATTCGCTGAGCTGGCGGATTTATTTTTTTGATCTCGCCGCTTTGGCTGGCGATGATAAAGCCATCTTGTAGACCTTCTAAAGCGGCGCGGAGGATGCTGAAATCAGGGGCAGATTCGGCGCGATCGGTTTTCATTTGCTTTCAGAAACGCTGTATGGTGACCTATCAGAGCCCAGATCCGTAATTCTGCAGAGGCATGACAAGCTTATGCTTTCTTCATGTTGAACTCGGCGTCACCCAATTTCTGCGACAGCGAGTTTTTTCGAGACTATAGTTTTTTCAAGACTATAGCTTTGCCGAGTAATACACGAGCGTCATTCTGTCAAGGTACAGTTCATCGGTGACGACAGAGAGTTGACGCACCAGTCTATCGCCAATGAGGCGAATTGTGTCGCACACCTTCGTATCACCGTCGTCGTACCGAAGGAAACAGCCTCTAGGCGTCTGTCCTTTCAGTGCCGATGTGCCAAACGGCATCAGAAAACCGATGGCATTGACTTGCACGATTTGTCCAGACATAGGCTGGTAGTCATTCACTTGCACGCCCTCTTGATCAAACATGAGTGCTGCAAAGTCTTTCACGGTCTCCGTAAAGGCACCATCGCGTACCGTCAGGTGAAGACCGCGTTGCTCTTGTCCTGAGTTCAGTTCAGGTTCATGGGCACCGAGAAGCCACGCATCCATCTCGGTGCCGTCATCGTCGGGCCATATCTCGCTGACGACATGTGAGTAGCGGCTTAGTTCCCAAACACCCAGCATTCTGACCATCCCCTAGCTCCGATCAAGTCGGTCGCATAACAGTCCCAATCGCCGGACTCAGATCATATTTGCATCCTATCGATAGCTCGAATTCGTTCTAGGGCAACGTGGTGGTTAGCCAGATATCATCACCAATCACTCTCAACGACTCAAACTTTCGCCATTTTGCAAGATTTAGTTTGCAAGATTTAGGCGGTTTAGACCTTCAGACCACCGCAACAACGCTACCACCACCAACTTGCCAGCCGTTCTTGCCTCTATGCCAGACTCTCATGTAACGGTAATCACCTGCGAAGGCATTGCCTAAATACGTGCCGCTCAAAAAGACTTTAGCCGATGCCAGAACAAAATCTTCACTCCAAATACGTATTTCTAGCTCTTTTGGCACACACTCATGAAATTGTGTACCGCCAGTACGGTGCAAGTCTAAATCCATGGCTTTAGTTACCAGTTCACCAGTCGGCCCGGCGAAAAGCAGGTCATCGGCGATCAGTCTGTCTAAGTCAGATATGTTGGAGGCTGCCATGGCGGCATAAAGTCGCGCTTCACACTCGCGAATTTGGGTTTCAATTTCTGCATCCATATTGCTCACGACAACTCTGACTATAGTGAACTATTCCTCATTTGCGATCGCTTCATCAACGTGCCCCTAGCAATTGCCTCTAGCACTTTTCGGCAAACCTGATCGCCCCAACTACGCACCACACCTGATCGCTCGATGCCCTTTCCGGTTCGAGTTGATCGCCCTCACCGGCGAGAGTAAGACCTGTGTACAAAGCCAGCTAACGGTGAAGTTGTGCGGCGGCAATTAACCTTTGCAACACCACCGAGATCTCCCAACAGTCCGCTCCAGATGGGTTGTTAGCCCTCGCCGACATCATAGCAATCCTCGTTGTTTCAACTTGGCTATAGCATCTTCAGCAGCTTGTTTTTCTGCATTCTTTTTACTACGTCCTTTACCTTCACCGTAGAGTTTATCATCTACATAAACCCTAGAAAAAAACTCTGGAGCATGATCGGCTCCACCTAATTTTTCCGTGACATACCTCGGAGGAGCCTTTGCCCCATTTGCCTGCGCGAGTTCCTGAAACTTATTTTTTGAGTCTATATTTGAGCGAACCAGCATAACGCCTTCTGGTACAGAGTCAAATAGTTGTTCTACTAAAGGATGCAGTGCTTCAATGTCTCGATTGTTATCCAAATAGTAAGCCCCAACGACGGCTTCAAAAGTGCTGCTAAGAAGATTTGGATTTTGATAACCGCCTTCTCGGATTACACCTTGCCCTAGTCGCATCCTGAAATCTAATCCAACTTCAATCGCAAATCTAGCGAGTTGTTTTGGGTGCATCCCACTTTTTCGATAAGCAAAAATACTCATTGAACTGATTTAGATTTGAGCGCCTGAACGAATCGCTTTTTCTTAAGATAGGCACAACAATAGACGCCCTTACTGTTGTAAAGGTGTTCTGTTAGTCTGTTGTAACAGTGTTAGGCATTTGCCTGAGTCGAGTAAGTCATTATCGACAATGCGCCATTTAAATAAGCGCATCGATGATTTAATACTTATGCCACATTCTCCTCATTCCATTGCGCACCTGTTAACTTGACCCGTGCCGCTATCTGCTTGATGCCTGACTCAATTTCACCAGACTCAATCGACTCTCCTGTCCACCAGTAATCGTCGTAGTTCACAATGCGCTGCTGGTGCTTTTGCAAGTAGGCCGTAAACTGACTAGCATGGTTGTCCTCACAGTTCTCTAGTTGCGCCATCACCGTGTCTACCTTCCCTTCCCACAACAGTTCTTTTAGCTCAATCAATCGGGCTCTCGAACTATCCATTTTCTCTAAGTTTTCTATTCAGTGATACCAGTCAAGCACTTCTCGGCGCTGTGTCCTGGTGCCAATCTCAGCAACAATATTCCAGATGCCGTCGTGACCATCCCCGAATGGGCTGCGGCGATGGGTAGAGGTGCCGCCAACTTGGGAAAGCAGCCTGACGAAGCCGGTGCTAAAGGCAAAACTGGAGCGGTGCGATTTGATCGTAATTATTACGGGGTATATGAATCATTCGTTGACGGAGGCAGTGTATGGGTTGAAGTCTGCGGGGGCGATCTCGGGTAAGGTGGTGATGTTGAATTTTCGGGGGAAGAGTGGCGTTGTGAGGGAGATTTTGAAGCATAGCCGGGAGGAAGCCTAACGATGGTTAGAGCGGCAGTCAGCGAAATTGTTAAGAAATTCGTCTATAGCTGACTGTGCTTAGGTTTCTGGTGATATTCTGAGGGGGT
>JAAUPS010000196.1 GCA_012033015.1 Phormidesmis sp. RL_2_1 | reverse complement strand
GATTCACTGGCGCGCTCGGTAGCAGCCACCATTCGCTGTGCCGTGAGTCATCGCCTATCATAGCGATGGACTGTAGCGATGGACTGTAGCGATGGACTGTAGCAATGGACTGTAGCGATGGGTCATAGCGCGTCATCATCGAGTTACTATCCTGATTGCAGTCATTGCTGAACTGAGAAAGGGGGAAAGTGAGCTATGTTCCAAATATTCCAAAGTTTGTTTAGTCTATTTCGACGTGACAACGACGTTCCCCTAGCACCACCTAGGGACAGCGAATCTACGATGGCACCGTCTGCCAATACCCTGGCTGGCGTCAATGCCCTGCTGCCCTCAGAAACTGCCTCTGGTCATAATATCTCTCATAATATCTCTACTGATAACGTCAACAACGTGCCTACTAACAACATCAACCCGTCGAACCGTAATGCCTCTCGCCATACCGCGCGAAGCTCTAGGCTGGAAAATTTAAAGCAAGTACTCAATGTCCTGCGCGCCTATGTTTTGACCTTTGGTCGGCCTAGCTCTAGGTTGGAGATGCGAGCGGTGATTGGGGCAATTGTGGCCAATCTGGCTACCGTCACGATTGAAAATCAGCAGTTAGAACAGTTTATGGATGAGGCCATAGCCGCCTTTGACAGCCTCGGGATGGAAGCCTCCCTGGTCGATGTGACCTCGCAAATGCTAGCTGAGCAGGTAGCCGTGTGGTTACAGGAGCAGGAGGCCACGGTGGGTAATGTGCTCAGCGCCTATTTACAGCAATTTGCGCCAGACGATGCGGATTGGCCAATGGCTAACCTCGTGAAATTGGCTCAAACTATCGTGGCGACGTTGAATGATGGTTCGCTGAGCAAATCGGGCGGACGAGCGCTAGTCGAACGGGTGGTGAGCGCATTTGATCTGGATAAAGCCTTGAGTCAATGGGTGGCCCCGGAGTGGGTGGGATTGGCTCAGCGGGTGGCGAGCTATATGGAAAAAGGCGAGCTGCAATCAGAGCTACACTCTGTTGCCTGGGCCTATATTCAGCGGTTCCAGTCTATTTTGAGCCCACAACTGATTGAACAAATTATTCACACCGGGCCGATGAATGTGTCTCCGGCTGAATTGCTCAGCGGGGATTTGACTGACTTTTCTCAGATGCTGTATTACAAGTTTCAACTGCTAGCTGCTGATCCGGTGGTGACCAAGTCCCATGAGGCGATCGCAGCTGATGTGAAACGAGCGATTGTGCAGCTCAAAGCTCGTCAAGGCCCTGACTTAGATGTGACAACTGGTGTGTTGACCGGGGAACTCGAAATTAGCAGTTCGCTTACTGGTGCTGTTGGCTCAGGCGACACCTAGTGCTAAAGCAGCCTTCCATCGGGCATTCAAACCCTCTTCAAACCATTATCACACCATCATTTGGGCTAACTGCTACAACAGGATTTGACGAAAAGTGCTGAATTTGGGGTGAAACCATTGCAGTAGGTGCCCCCTAGGCGTATCCTAATCGTGACTTATGCGCATCTTGATTGAGTTGGTTCACGCTTGGAGCCAAATATTGGTGGTTTTGGGCTAAATAACTGGCTTATAGCCAAGTAAGGATGCATTCTTACTTGGGTAGTCGAGTTAGCCGCTGCTAGTAAAGGCTTCTAGCGATTACTATTGTCCTAACTAACTCGACAGAGGCTATAGTCGATAAGCTGACTTGGCATTGGTATGGCATTGATAAAGATAATTTGATGATGGTCTAGTCATAACGCCTGAAGGGTGTTAGATTGCTGCGATGTTAGGGCTACATACAGTGCAATTCTCTGGGTGTAAATCCCTGGCGCTGTTTGCTGACGATTCCTTACTGGTTGAAAAATGGCCTTTTTTGAAAACTTTACTTCAGTTATTCGAGATAAGTGGTTGGACTACTTCCGCGCCAATCGCACTTGGCTAGAAGTCCAAATGTCTACAACGTCTGTGCGCACACCCGAAGGGGGACGTCGCCCGTCCTCATTTTTGATTTTGGGTGTGGTGAATGCGCTTGAGCCCAAGCTCTCTAACCTGATGGTGCCGTTTTACCAGCTCAACTCTGATGAAGATGCGCTGATTGACGTACTGGGTTTGAACTTTGATCCTGAAGCTGTGTTAGACAATGGCGAAGTGGGTAAAACGATTGATGCTTCTCCCGAAAATGACACCCCGCTGCTCAGTGAGCCGTCCATGAGCGTCACTGACGATAGCTGGCCGCCGAGCTAGTGTCTCAAGTACAGGCTTGGTGCTATCCTTGCTGGCCTGATGTCGGCAGTCAATTCCTTGTGGTTTAATCCCTCGTGATACGATTGGTGGGCAATTTACGTACAGGCGGATAGATCTCATGGTGGAGCGTCCTATTAAAAAGAGTGAGCGCGAAGCTGCCAAAAAAGCTAACCCAGCGGCTGAATCTGGCAGCCAGCCAGCCAAAGCAGCAAGTAATGTTCCTCGACCCATTAAGAAGGGCGATCGCAAAGACAAAGGCGAAAACAAAGGCGAAAGCAATGGCGAAAATCGTAGCGAGAGCGGTGGCTCAGAGCGCGGTGGCAAGAGCAAAGGGCGCACTAAAGGCCGAGGCAAAGACAAAGGCGATGCTCCTAGAGCCCCCATCAACCCAGCCTTAGTCCGTGGGCCTCGGCCAAGTGCCAAGGTGCCAGAACCCGAAGTGCCAGAACCAGAAGTGTCAGAACTAGAAGTTCCAGAACTAGAAGTTCCAGCACCAGAAGTGCCAGCATCAGAAGTTTCTGCAGAGGCAGTGCCAGCATCAGAAGTGCCAGCACCAGAAGCGTCAGCACCAGAAGCGTCAGCACCAGAAGTTGCTACAGAGGCAGTGCCAGCAGAAGCTGTAGCCGCTGAAACAGTCGCAGCTTCTGAAACGAATGAAGCGGCTGCTGACGATACGGTTACCGACGATACAGTGACCGACGATACAGTGACACCAGTTGATAGCAAGTCTGCTTAGCTTTTACTGGTTCCTTTCTCCACAATCCCAATGGTTGATAAAAAAATTCCCTAACGCTCAAAAAGCTTTAGGGAACGGTCAGGGTGCATCTACCACCTAACTATTCCGCCATGGGATGGCCACTTCAGGACAAAATTAGTCAAAAAAACAGCTAAAAGCAGATCCAAACAGCCAGCTCAAAAAAAACCTCGGCGATCGCTGGAAAACAGCGACACGCCGAGGAACATCAGGGTGCATCTACCACTTATTAGTACTGCCCTCACCACAAAAGTCAGGACAAAAGTTAGTCCGGTTGCCTGAACACGCCCCAAAATGAGGTATAGCAAAATAAGGATGCATTCTTGTTTTGTCTTGGTGAGCATTCCTTGTCTTGGTGAGCATTCCTTAGCGCCGTACGACGACGCAGGGTCTCACCTATAGGTGCTTAGACAGTAACTGCCCAACTCGCGCTACCATACATGAGCTTTGGCGCTGCATTATTTAAAACTCAGCGTTTGAGTGGATGCCCATATTCAGTGTTCATATCCTCTGGTATTGGTGGATTGCTGCATTGAGGAGTGGCACCGTTACTCACTTTGGCCCATTGGTGCACCGTTACGATGAGATCTTTGCTGTTGGCCCGCAGGTTACTGGGCACCTCTTCTCAAAAACTATTTTCTGTGGGGGCAAATTTGCTCTTGCTCGGCGCGCTGCTGGGTGTTGCAGGCTGCTGGGCCCAGCCCCCTGAGGTGGAAAACAGTGACCCTACTACCGTTGAGCCCATTGATGATCGCAGCGAATCTACGTTAAGGCTGCTCTATAGCCGCATCCCCATTACGCTGAATCCTCATTTGGCAACCGGTTTTCAAGATTTTGAAGCGGCGCGAATTGTCTACGAGCCGTTAGCAACCTATGAGCCGGATGGCCGCATGATTGCTGTGCTTGCTGAACTCATTCCAACCCTCGAAAATGGCGGTATTTCTGCCGATGGGCGGACGGTGACTTGGCGGCTAAAGCCCAATGTGCGCTGGTCAGATGGTCAGCCCTTTACGGCTGAAGATGTGGTGTTTACCTACGAGTTTGTCAGCGATCCACAGGTGGCAGCCGTTACGGCTAAGTACTACGAGGCGATTGAAAAATAGAGGCCCTTGATCCACTGACGGTAAAAGTTACTTTTAAAGCGCCCAATCCTTCCTGGGCGCTGCCCTTTACTGGGCAAAACGGCATGATTATCCCTAAGCATGTGTTTGCCGATGTGCAAGGGGTTAATGTGCGTCAGGCCCAAGCTGATTTGCAACCAGTGGGTACTGGCCCCTACCGTTTTATAGCAGTGACCGATGGCCGCTGGACATTTGCTGCGAATGAGCAGTACCGCGACGGGCTGCCCGCCTTTAAGCTAGTAGAACTCGAAGGTGGGGTGACACCCTATGTGGCTGCTCGCCGCGTGTTACGCGATGGGGACGCTGACTTTGCTCACAATTTGCAGCTTAGTATAGAAGATCGCGTGGCCCTATCCACTACGGGAACGGGCCGAGTGGTGGCTACGTTTGGCTCCTATGTGGAGCGAATCATGCTCAATCCTACCGATCCAAATAAGGTCACCAAAGATGGTGAGCGCTCTAGCGTCGATCATCCCCATCCGTTTTTGAGTGATCTGAAGGTGCGGCAGGCGATTGATCATGCGATTGATCGAGATGCGATCGCCAATCAGGTCTATGGCAATGCGGGACAACGTACGAACCAACTGCTGCCTTTCCCCCAAGCCTATGTCCATCCCAACTTGTACTATCTCCATTCGCCTGAGCGGGCCGAACAACTGCTCGATGCAGCCGGTTGGAAAGATACTAACGGCAACGGCATCCGCGACAAAGATGGGGTCGAAATGCGGATGGTCTTCCAGACGCCGATTAACCCCGTGCGCCAACAAACCCAAGCGATGGTGAAAGCCAATCTAAAGGCCGTGGGCATTGAGGTGGAAATCCGTCGGGTGGTGGTTGATGATTTCTTTTCGGCTGATCCTACTCAAACGCGCAGTATCAATCACTTTTATGCCGATATGCAGGAGTACAATGCTGGCAGCGACACCCCTGATCCGACCATTTACATGAGCTGGTGGCTGTGTGATGAAATTGCCTCCATGCAAAATCAGTGGCAAAAGGCCAACAATGCTCGTTATTGCAATGAGGAATATGACAAGGTTTGGGCGCAGGCGAGCAAAGAGCTGGATCCTCAGAAGCGAGCGCAGCTATTTCAGCGGTTGAATACGATTTTGATCCAGGATGTCGCTGTCATTCCCTTAGTGCGACGGGCTGTCACCAATGGCTTGAGCGATCGGTTAACAGGTGTAGATCCGACCCCTTGGGATGCGAGCACCTGGGATATCGGCACTTGGGAGCCCCTGCTTGATTCGTCTCAGCCAGAGACTACGACTGCCCAATAAGCTTACGGCCCCATCAGCTTACGGCCCCATTAGCTTACGGCCCCATCATGCTGCAAACGGTTGCCTCGCAAGGGCTATATCTCAGCGAGCTTCTACATCAATGACTGGGCCTTCATCTGTTTTAGCGGTGCTATTGGCAGTGCCATTGACGGCATTATCGACGGTGCTGTCTGCTGCCCTTCCACCTTTGCCTCTCACGTTATCCATCAATAGAGAGGAGAGTTCAGCTACCAACAGGGTAGCCAAAATACTGTCGTCTATCCAACCAATAATGGGGAAGACATCTGGTGAAATATCGAGCGGGCTGAGGAGATAGGCGGCTGTGCCTAAAATGATTAGCCAGCGGTATTTGGGATGGCGCAGTGCCTCGCGATACCAGTTATAAAATGACTCAATTGGATTGTTCATCAGGGGGCTTTCCGTAGGGTGTATGAGCGTATCTTAGGGGGCTATAGCGAGGGTTTTGGTCGTTACTTTTGCCATGGCCAGCGAGCTTTAAAAGAGGTTTTGAAGGGAACATTTATTTTTGTACCCATTTCTGTTTTGGCAGAAAAGAATAAATAGCCAATCAGCAGTGCTGCTCCACCTAAGAACATGGCGGTATCTTCAGTCATGCAGGCACCTCCACGATTTCTGTTCCTGCTAAGCCAAAGGCTGAATGCACTACTCTAAGCGCTTCTACGCCTGCTGCTTGTTCTACCACGCAGCTAATTTTAATCTCAGATGTGGCAATCATATGAATGTTAATATTGGCATCGGCTAGGGCTTGGAACATGGCGGCGGCAATGCCAGGGCGGTGGATCATGCCAATGCCGACAATGCTGACTTTGGCGATCGCATCTTTGACCAGTACCTCACCATAGCCCAGCTCAGCCGCTGCCGATTGCAATACCTCAAGGGCAATTGCTGCATCGTTTTGGCCCACCGTGCAGGCAATATCGCGCGTCATTTGCCCTTGATGCGGGCGGCTGCGCTGTGACTGAATAATCATATCGACGCTGATTCCCCTATCCGCTAAGATTTGAAAAATCCGGGCCGCTAGTCCAGGCTGATCGGGCACGTAGCGAATCGCGAGCTGAGCCTGCTGCAAATCTAACGCGGCCCCCCGTACAGAAGGAAGATCAGCCGTTACAGTGGGGCTCTGCTCTAGACGCGCCGGGGAATGTGTGACCTCAAAGTACTTGCACAGCGTGGCAATAGCGCGATCGCAATCCTCCCCAGCCACCGTGCAGCTCACCTTCACTTCTGAGGTAGAAATCATCTGAATATTTACTTGGGCCTCAGCTAGGGCCGAAAACATCCCTGCTGCTACCCCCGGACGGCCAATCATGCCCGCCCCCGCAATGCTGATTTTGGCAATATTATTCGCTGTTTGCACTTCCGCTTCATCAATGGCCGTTGGCTGCGATCGCAAGGTTGGGGCAATATGTTCAGCTACACTGGCCGCTTGTGCGATCGCCTCAGCACGTACCGTAAAGGCAATGTCATTAGAATTGCCCTCATGAATTGACTGAATGATCAAATCCACATTCAGCGCCTGCCCCGCCAGCTCACCAAATATTTTTGCAGCGACCCCCGGCCGATCAGGCACTCGCAGCAGCGCCACCTTAGCTTGATCGGTATCAAATTCCACCGCATCTACAGGGTTGCCCAACTCAAGTGCAGTTAGGCTTCTCGGCTGCGGCGCGGGGGCTAGCACCCTGGTTCCCGGCTGATCGCTCCAGCTTGATCGCACCACCAGCATAATCCCGTAATTACGGGCAATTTCCACCGCCCGAGGATGGAGCACACTAGCCCCCAAGCTCGCAAGCTCCAGCATTTCGTCGCAGGTAATTTCATCCATGAGCTGCGCCTCTGGCACCACCCGTGGATCAGAGGTCAAAATGCCAGGCACATCTGTGTAAATCTCACAGCGCTCCGCCTGCATAGCTGCCGCTAAAGCCACCGCCGAAGTATCCGATCCCCCCCGGCCTAAAGTTGTAATTTCTCCAGTCATCTCCAGCGCCCCGCCTTGATCGGCGCTGCCACTGGTTCCCTGAAAACCAGCCACCACAATTACTTTGCCTTCTTCCAAGTGGCGGTTCAATCGTTCAGTTTTAATCTCTAAAATCCGCGCTCGGGTATGCTCCGCTTCAGTCACAATCCCCACCTGCGCGCCAGTGAGTGAAATCGCCGCCTGCCCACGTTCATGCAATGCCATGCTGAGTAGGGCAATGGTTACCTGCTCACCCGTAGAAAGCAGCATGTCCATTTCCCGACGGCTAGGATTGCTCGAAATTTCATGGGCTAACGCCACCAAGCTATCAGTGCTCTTACCCATGGCCGAAACCACCACAATCACCGCATGGCCTGCCTGCACAGTCGCCTGAATCCGAGCCGCCACAGCCTCAATTCGTGCCACACTTCCGACTGAGGTGCCGCCAAACTTTTGAACGATTAGCCCCATGCTTTTTGATTGGGCGAGAGCCCCGTAACACTACAATTCCTCAGTTGTCTAGAATACCAGTCTCTCTGGCGTGCTGATGTAACAGTTCTCGATACAGTCAGTGTCAGGGAAAGGACAAAAGTCGGTGCAAAAGCGGTATTCATGGCAACAGCAACCAGCATAATTTAGAGGTAAAAGTAAGCTGTAAAGGTAAAAATAAGCTGCATAGGCTTGAATCACCACTTGAATCAACAATTGTTCGTAAAGTGCCTCCTGAAGCACTGGCAAAAATATTGCGCCAAAGTTATAAACTTTAGTTAAGTTGCAGCATTAACTTTAACTAAAGTTAACCTTTTCCCAAGCTACAGCTTTGCTCAAACTACTGGTTGCTAACCATGACAGCAGTTCTTCGCAAAAAGCCCGCCATGGCATCAATTGCTCCTGGCAAACAAAGCAAGCACCACGTTGTGATTGTCGGTGGCGGTTTCGGTGGTCTTTATGCAGCAAAAGCGTTGGGCAAGGTTGACATCAGAGTCACTCTAATTGACAAGCGCAACTTTCATCTTTTCCAGCCACTGCTGTATCAGGTGGCAACCGGTGGACTCTCTGCAGGCGACATTTCCTCCCCTTTGCGCTCCGTGCTCAGTCAGCAAAAAAATGTACAAGTCCTCATGGGCGAGGTCACTGGGATTGAGCCCCAAGCTCAAAAAGTAGTCCTCAAAAGTGGCGAAACCGTCGGTTATGATAGCCTGATCGTGGCGACAGGCTCTAGCCACCACTACTTTGGCAAGGATGAGTGGTCCAGCGTTGCCCCCGGTATGAAGACCATTGAAGATGCCCTAGAAGTTCGTCGCCGCATTCTTCTGGCGTTTGAAGCGGCCGAAAAAGAACCCGATCCTGTCCGCCGTGGAGCGCTGCTGACCTTTTTTGTGGTAGGTGCAGGCCCTACCGGGGTAGAGCTCTCTGGGGCACTGGCCGAACTGGCTTACGAAACCCTAACAGAAGACTTTCGCAGTATCAATCCGGGTGAAACGAAAATTGTTTTACTAGAGGGCATGGACAGGGTACTGCCACCGTATCCGAGTGATTTGTCTGCTGCAGCTAGAAAGTCATTGGAGAAGCTCGGCGTTGAAGTGCGCACAAGCACGCTAGTAACCGATATTGACGGCGACACGGTCACCCTCAAAAGTGGTGACACTGAAGAAAAAGTTCAGGCTTTTACCGTGCTGTGGGCAGCAGGGATTAAGGCATCGCCCATGGGCAAGGCGATCGCAGCGCAAACGGGCGCACAACTTGATCGTATCGGTCGTATTATTGTCGAACCCGACTTAAGCGTACCGGGTTGTCCCAATATTTTCATCGCTGGGGACTTAGCTCACTATGCTCACAATAGCGACGGACCACTGCCTGGTACTGCTGCAACGGCCATGCAGCAAGGCAGCTATTTAGCAGACTCGATTAAACGCCGCCTGGTCAATCAAGAAGTCAGCGCCTTTCACTACAAAGACAATGGCAGCTTGGCGGTGATTGGTCGCAATGAGGCCGTTGCTGATTTGGGCTTTGCCAAGTTCTCTGGCTTCCCTGCCTGGATTGTTTGGATTTTCATCCACATTTACTACCTCATCGAATTTGATAATAAACTGCTGGTGATGCTCCAGTGGGGTTGGCACTATTTCACCAGTCAGCGTGGGGCTCGATTAATTACGGGTGACGATTCAATCCCAGCGCTATCTGCTCTCGTTGTTGAAGAAATGACCATGGGCGAGAAGCCAAAGGCCGCCTCAGAGATGGTTGAGGCTTAGCCATTAACTTTCTGGGTCAAACTCTCTATGGCAAATTCTGAAGGCAGGCGAAGATACAATATCTCGCCTGCCTTCAAAGTTTTCAAAATGTTGATTTCAGAGATTTTGCTTTCTTGAACTTTCTTCGACTATCTAAAAGTCTTCGACTATCTAAAAGTCTTCGACTATCTAAAAGTCTTCGACTATCTAAAAGTCTTCGACTATC
>JAAUPS010000420.1 GCA_012033015.1 Phormidesmis sp. RL_2_1 | reverse complement strand
ATGTCCGCCCACGTCCTGCGCCGGCATCAACCGGTAGGATGTGTAGGGAAATGACGGATAATAATGCGCGCCGCGCGGCGACACGCCCGTGGTCATGGCACGGCTGAAATCCGCCAGGGTCCAGGCACCAATACCGTCGCGCATGTCCGGCGAGATATTGGGCACGTGAAAACGCCGAAAGGGTGACGGCAGCGCCAGCCCGCCGCCAGCAGTACTTGCAGCGGTGAGCATAAGCCGGTCGCGAGCGCGGGTGAGTGCTACATAAAATACGCGCTTGCTCTCTTCTTTTTCGGCTGCTTTTTTCTGTTGCTCTAACAGCGTATAGAATGCTGACTTTTGAGGATCTCCTAGCTTGTCTGAAAGCTTTAGGGCAACGCCGAGGGCTGCATCAAAGCGAACTAGGGGAGAATCGGACTGGCTGCGATGGGACAGATCAGGAATGAAGACAACTGGCCACTCTAGTCCTTTTGAGCCGTGAATGGTCATCAGGCTAACGGCGTTGCCGCCTTCTACCGCAGGTCTAGGGAGTGCAACTTTGGCACTGTTAATCTGCTTCAGTCGTCTGACCACAGCTAACACGTCAAAGTTTCCCTGCTCTAGTGATCGCACCAGCTCAACAGCCCCGTTCCAGTCGGCCATACGGCGAGCGGCTCCCGGAAGATTGGCAGTGACAGCGGTGTATCCTGTTAGGCGATCGCCCATTTGCAGCAACCGCGTCGGTGCTTCTACCCGCCGCGCCCCCAGCAGCTCGCCTAGAACCTGCTTTGGCCGCGCTAGCTCAGGCATAGAACCATCATCACGCAGGTGCTTCCACCAGGACGTTTTCTCGGGCAAGGACTGCGCAAAGGCATAGAGCGTAAGATCGCTGATGGCAAAGAAGGGACTGCGCAACACCGCTGCCAGCGCTAGCGCGTCTGTGGGGTCGGCGAGGAACCGAAGCAGCGCGATCGCATCCTTAGCCTCTCGGGTATCTAGCAAACTACCGCCACCGGCTTGCAAAACGGGAATGCCGCGAGCCGATAGCGCATTGCTGTATAGCTCCAGCGGCCCCCAAATCCGCCCAAGAATGGCGATATCTCTGGGTTCGATTGGGCGCAGCCGGTTGCTGGCTTTGTCATGCACCTGAATGGGTTCGTCTATGAGCATCGCCTGCACTAAGTCGGCAATCTTTTGAGCTTCGACTAAGCGGCAGGCATCAATGTTGGTATCGAGTGCATCGTTTTTGTCTTGATCATCTACTACTACTACGGTGTAGAGCTGAATTTCGGGTATCGGCAGCAGTCCCTCTTGGCGGCGGGCTGTCAGCGGTTGATGCATGTCTGCGAGTACGGGCGCAAACACCTGATTGATCTGATCCATCAGCGTGCGATGGGTGCGAAAGCTTTCGCTGAGTTCGACCGGGGTGCTTGCGCTGGGATGAATGCGGTTTTGCCACTGCTGGAAGACAGCGGTGTCGGCTCGCCGAAAGCCGTAGATTGATTGTTTGCGATCGCCCACAATCGTAACGGTCGCACTCGCCGTGAGCAGTTCAAGCAGCTTGCCCTGAGTCGGATTAGTATCTTGAAACTCGTCGATTAAGAAGACTTTCCAGCGCAGCGCGTAGTATTGCGCCACCGCCGGATCGCTCAGCGCCTTGAGCGCATGAACTTCTAAGTCGTTGAAGTCTAGAATGCGCTGCTGGTATTTGATGTCTTGCAAGTAGCCGCGCACTAACGCGATCGCCTCTCGAATAGCGGGCAGCATCGCTTCGGTGAGATCGTCATATTCGGTGGGCACCAGTGCCTGTAGAACCTTTAATGCCGCTTTAGCAATCTGCTTGAGCGCATTAACCGCATCTTTAACTGCATCAAAGTTTTCTGGATCGGGCCACCTCTGTTTACTGCCGCCAGCCAGCGAGAGTTTAGTCAGTGCCTCTAGATCAGCAATATCACCTATGGAATTAAAGGCTGAGGCAATCGCCCATGCCTCCGCTCGCACAATCTCTCTTTTATCACCTAGTGGCCCGCCAATCTGGTTTAATACCGCGCAGGCTGAAGCCCATTCTGTTTGCTTCGATATTCCCGCTAAAAGCGCCTTTCGGAATGTCTCTAAAGCCGGTAGCCAGTCTGCCCGGTTTCGGTCTAGTGCTTGTTCAGCAGTGAGCGGATCGGCCAATAGCGCCTGCAACACGCTCTGCATTACCGAGAATGGCACGGTCTGATAAAGGTGTGCGGGTAATTGCGCAATCGCCCTGTCAAAATGTTCGGCCTGCCACAGCGAGCTTTCTATCGCATCTTGAACCATAAAGTCCGGTGGGACGTTGGCCCGTTCGGGATGCTCCTGACAGATGCGGGCGGCGAGTGCGTGAAAGGTGCTAATTTGAGCCGCTTCTAGTTCGGCCAAAACTTCCAGGCGGTTGCCCATCTCTTGCGTCACAGACTGACGGATGCGAGATTTTAGCTCGGTAGCCGCCTTTTCGGTAAAGGTCACCGCCACCATTTGCAGCGGCGAGAAGCCTTGCGGGTCTCTTAAAAAATGCAGATAGCGCTCGGTGAGCATATGGGTTTTCCCAGTGCCTGCTCCGGCGGTTACCGCAACGCTACGGCTAGCGTAGGCTGCGCTTTCTTGTTCTGTTGTTAAACCCATCGCTAGTTCTCCTTTCTGGCTAAACGGCTACCCTGACGGCAGACTAAATCAAAATCGCAGTAGGTGCAGGCATCTTGCTTTGCATCTGGCTGAACGGGGTAGTTACCAGTATGAAGTGCGCTTTTGCAGTTCTCTATGGCAGTGGGCAGATCAGGCGAAGGGGGCTTACTTGAACCAGGGAGCTTTCCACCCGTCTTTAAAGAGAAATACTGCGTATCAATGACGCTTTGCTCTGGATACAAAGCCGTTACGATGTCCCGATACAGCGGTAGCTGAAGATCGATCTTGACCTTACCATTGGCGTCTTTAATCCCTTTGGGCGCACTGCCACCTGTTTTGTAGTCAATCAGTACCAGGCCGCTGGGCGTTTCATCAATGCGATCAATTCGCCCGGTAACTTTTAGACCTTGCCATTGGCCTTCAAAGCGCTGCTCTGTCGCGATCGGCGTAGCGTCTGCGGGCCAAAACGCTGGCTTTTTCAGGGTCGTCAAAAGCTGTTGTAGATGATCTTCTCGGCGCACTTCCCAATTTAGCAACGCAGGGAGTTTAACGGCCTGTTCTGCTTCTAGAAACTTCTCTCGCAGTAGAGTTTCATCGGTGATTGATCTCTCCGAATTTGCCTGCACCGCCTGCA
>JAAUPS010000419.1 GCA_012033015.1 Phormidesmis sp. RL_2_1 | reverse complement strand
GGTCATCCTGTTGGCTGACCGGGGCTTTGTGCATACCCGTGCAATGGAGACGATGCAACAACTCGGCTGGCACTATCGGATACGGCTCAAAAGTGACACTTGGCTCTGGCGACCTGGCTCTGGCTGGTGTCAGCCTAAATCGTTTCATCTAGAGCGCGGCAAAGCACTCTGTTTCCACAATGTCAGATTGCACCGTCAAGAAAAGTATGGCCCGGTGCATGTCATCTTGGGGCGCAACAACATCAATGGCGAGTTCTGGGTTGTGGTCAGTGACCAGCCGACTTGCCCTAAAACCTTTGCCGAATATGGCCTGAGGTTCGACATAGAGGAAGGATTTCTAGATGACCAGTCGAGCGGTTGGAATTTGCAACGCTCTGAGGTTCGCGCCGTCACCGACCTCTCACGACTATGGTTTATTCTCGCAGTGGCCACCCTTTATGTCACGGCTCAAGGACTGGAAGTGGTTCAAGCCGGTCGTAGGCGTTGGATTGACACTCATTGGTTTCGCGGCAACAGTTATTTCCGCATTGGACTAGAGTGGACGAAGGCTGCGCTGCTTAACGGCTGGCAGTTGATACAACAGGCTTGCTTTACCTCTTACCTAGACCCTGAACCGGCTATGGCTTCTAGGCAGCAACATAATAAAAAGGCGGGTCGATTGGACTTCAACGTAATTACCGTCAAATTTCTCCCTGACTAATCTTTTGTCAGTCAATCAGCCCTGATGGACTCGTTGACTGACTCATTGGCTGAACCGAATAATGCGCTACTTATTCAGTATCCTGCTTGTAGGAGTATGCGTTTGCCCTGTCGTAATATGCCTTTTGGCAAGCGTGCTTTTCTACTGCCGCATATACTAATTTAGTGCTGACTATGGCGTGGTACGACCGCCTTTCCTCGCGATCGCTTCTTCGGATTGTGCCTTTACCCCACCTTGCCTGACAACCGCTCACTCAAAAGCGTGTACCGCTCCTGCGCCTTCACCTGCCGCACCGCTAGCCCAATCGCTTTCTTCGGCCCCACCAGAATCGCCAGCTTCTTCGCCCGAGTCAGTCCGGTGTACAGCAGATTGCGGCTGAGCATGAGGTAGTGCTGCATGTACATTGGCATAACCACCACCGGATACTCTGAGCCCTGGCTTTTGTGGATCGTAACTGCCCAGGCCAACGTAATCTCATTTAGATCAGCGCGGTCATAGGTGACAGGGCGCTCATCAAACAGGACGGTGACCTCCTGCTCTTCGAGATCTACGCTAACAATCGTGCCGAGATCGCCATTGAATACTTCGCGGTTGTAGTCATTCACTTTTTGAATCACGCGATCGCCTACTCGTAGGATCAGACCACCTCGGCCAATCTCCGTCTTTTCCGGTGCAGGCGGATTAAGCACCGCTTGCAGCACCTGATTCAAGTTGCGCGTTCCTACTGCTCCTCTAGTCATTGGGCAAAGCACCTGTACGTCTCTAGCCGGTGCATATCCTAGCGTCGGTACTAGGTCTCGGATAATGTCTTGAATCCCCTGTATCGACCCATCTTCAGGTTCTGGGGCACCGAGGCCACTAGACCAGTCTGTAGTTGGTGAAGCTGATATTGGCTCTAGCTGAGGATAATTTCCCTGGTTAATTGCATAGGCATTCTGCACAATCTGACTGGCCTGCGCCTGACGGAAGACCTGCGTCAGCCGTAGCACCGGCACCTGCGTCGAAGCGATCAGATCGCCTAACACATTGCCTGCGCCTACGCTGGGCAACTGGTCGGTATCGCCTACCAGCAGTAGCTGCGCCGTCGGCGGGATAGCCTGGCGCAAAGAATGCGCCAGAAACAAATCCAGCATCGAGGCTTCGTCTACCACGACCGCATCGACTGGCAATGGGTCATCGCTGTCTCGCTTAAAGCGCATCTTGCTAGGGTCAAACTCCAACAGTCGGTGAATCGTCTTGGCCTCTTTGCCAGTCACCTCGCTGAGCCGTTGAGCTGCTCGCCCGGTCGGAGAAGCCAAGACAATCGATTTTCCCATTGCTTTCCACAGCGCCACGATAGTGCGGGTGGTGAAGGTTTTGCCGGTTCCTGGCCCGCCCGTGAGAATGCCGAGTCGTTGACTTGCGGCCATCTCGACTGCCTGCTGCTGCTGCTCTGAGAGGGGTATTCCGGTGGTTTGGATAAAGCGTGCCATCCACTGCTTGACTCTAGCCATATCAGTATCAAGCGGCACAGCCAATAGCGCCTCTACTCGCGCCGCCAGATTTCGTTCTGACTGATAGAAGGGTGGTGCGTAGCAGGCAACATGCTCTGCCTGCGGCTCTATCATCAGCTCTTTGTCCTGGCCCATGTCAGCGATGAGCTGTTCTAGCTGCTGTGGATTAGCTGATGCTCTTCTAACGTCAGACATTTGACGCCGCCAGCGACTAGCTCGGCTTGGGGCAAAAAGCAGTGGCCTTCTTCAGCGGCTTGGTTGAGCACATGCACCAGACCGCTGCGATAACGGAAGGGAGAGCCGGGTTCAATGCCGAGATTGCGGGCGATGGTATCGGCAGTGATGAAGCCGATGCCATAGACATCTTGAGCGAGCTGGTAGGGATTCTTTCTAACGACAGCGATCGCATCCTGGCCATACTGCTTGAATATCTTCACCGCATAGGTAGTGGAAACGCCATGCCCCTGAAGAAACAGCATGACCTCTTTGATCACCTTTTGCGTTTCCCAAGCGGTCTGGATCATCTTCACCCGCTTCTTAGCAATCCCAGGCACTTCCTGTAAGCGCTCAATCTCTTGCTCAATGATGTCGAGAGTCTCTAGCCCAAAGTGGGCCACGATGCGCTTCGCGGTGACAGGCCCAACGCCTTTGATTAGACCGCTACCGAGATATTTCTCTAGCCCGGTCAGCGTCGCAGGCTTGGTTTCGCGATACTTGAAAACCTGAAACTGCTCACCGTACTTAGGGTGATTGCGCCATTGTCTGGTGAGATGCAGTGTCTGGCCGGGCTGGATGTTAGCGAAGCTGCCAATTACCGTCACTGGATCTGGTGTACGCGGTACCTTGAACCGGGCCACGGTGTAGCCAGATTCGGTTGAATGAAACGTCAGCCGCTCAACGACGCCTTGTAGGTATTCAGCCGGTTGTTCGCTCATAGGCGCGATTCCTTCTATCAGGCTTTTTCGTTATCAGATGACTAAGCAGTACTAACACTCTATCTAGATGACTCATGCATTGTGCTTGAACCAAAAGAGCTTTTATGATTCACCAGCTTGAGCCAAAGCAAA
>JAAUPS010000195.1 GCA_012033015.1 Phormidesmis sp. RL_2_1 | reverse complement strand
CCAGCAAAATCAGGTCAGGGAGACGTCTTTGAAGCTGCTGAAGGGCGCGATTTCCATCGGTGGCGATCGCCACATCAAACCCGGCATCGCTCAACACCTCTGACATCACTTCTAGATTGGTGGGGGTATCATCTACAATGAGTACTAAGCCTGTAAGCGTAGACGTGCTCATACCGGTGCCTTGATGAGTTAGGAAAGATAGGACTGGATTAATTGTTCGAGTTGTTCACTTTTGAACTGTCGGGCCAGTTGCATCACCTGTTGAGTGAACGGTTGATATATAGGCTCTTTCTGTGCCAATTGCTCTGCGGCTGCAATGAGTTTCTTCAACCGTCCTTCTTGAGCGAGTTCTAACCAGCTTTGTAGTTCAACGGTGGGCGGTGGTGTCACCGCTATTGGCTCTGATGCCGTGGAAGCAGTAGAAGTGTCGGTGGCCGTCTCTTCCAGTTGCCATGTCAGATCAAGATGCTTTTTTAAGAGGCCAAATAGCTCATTGACGTGCACAGGCTTCGCTAGAAAATCATCGCCACCCGCATCAAGGCTCATTTGCTGATCGAGTTGGGCAACCGAGGCAGAAGACACGATCACCTTGAGCGATCGCAAGGTCTCCTGTTGGCGAAGCTGTCGCAACATCTCAAAACCATCCATAACTGGCATTGATAGGTCGGTAATCACCAAATCAGGCCGACTCTCGTGCATCTGAGCTAAGCCCATTTGGCCATCCTCAGCTTCAGTGATCACAAAGCCAAGAGGTTCTAGCAAATTGAGGAGAACAGCGCGATTTTCCCAACGATCATCTACGACTAAAATATGGCGGGGTTCTCCTTCGTAGCCAATGATGTTGCCGACAGCGGACATCTGCTGCTGGTTCCAATCGGTGGCCAACGGTAGGGCCACCTCAAAGAAGAAATCGCTGCCCACACCCAGTTGACTCTTGATTTGGATTTGGCCCCCCATGAGCTGTACAATCTTTTGACTAATGGCTAGCCCGAGTCCGGTGCCTTCTGTCTTGCGGTGCTGTTCACCGACTTGTTCAAATGCTTGGAACAGTTTGTCAGCATCTGCTTGGGCAATGCCCACGCCAGTATCGGCGACGGTAAAGCGAACCTGGATGCGATCGCACTCTCTCAATACTTTTTCGACCCGTAGCGTGACACTGCCTTGATCGGTAAACTTAATCGCATTCCCAATCAAATTGAGCAACACCTGACGCAACCGTTTTTCATCGACCATGGTGCCATCAGGCAAATCAGCATCTGGTTCGTAATGAAACGCAATGCCCTTTTGCTCTGCTCGCACCCGGCAAATTTCCCCTACTCCCTGTAAAAACGACGGAAAATGGACGGCTTGGGGCGCTAGCTCAAGCTTTCGAGCTTCAATTTTTGGGCAAAATCCAACACATCGTTAATGAGCGTCAGTAGGTGGGTGCCGCACTGATGAATGATATTGACGCCATGGCGCTCTTTTTCCGGTAGGGCCTTGGCCCGTCCGAGAATTTGGGCATAGCCCAAAATACCGTTGAGCGGCGTGCGCAGCTCATGGCTCATGTTGGCGAGAAACTCGCTTTTGGCTTGGTTAGCATTGTCGGCAGTTTCCTTCGCCTGTTGGAGCGCATTGGTTCGTTCAGCCACCCGTTCTTCGAGCACCGTAAAAGATGTTTTGAGCTGAGCGGCCATTTGGTTAAACGCTCGCCCGAGTCCGGCTAGTTCATCAATGCTGCTACTGCTTACGGTGCGATCTAGATTGCCGTTGGCGATGGCTTCACTGGCTTGCCGAAGATTGAGCACTGGGCGGGTAATCCAGCGTGATGTATAGAGTCCTAGCATCGTCGCCAATCCAAGTGCGCCTAAGCACAACAAAATGGTAGAGCGGGTATTGGCATCAATTTGTGCCATGAAGTCGGATTCGGGCACAGCGACAATAATCAACCAATCCAAACCCTTGTCGTCAGTAAACGGCGTAATCTGCACAAATTGACGATCGCCCTCCGACTTAAACGCCAGTTGTTGGCTGCCGGATATCTGCTTAAGATCGCCAAATTCCTGCTTTAAATACGCTGCTGTGGCTTTAATTAGCGGTGTCTTGCTATCACTAATATTCAGTTGGGCCAATTCCTGAGTCGTTGGATCTTGGGTAAAGGGTTCTTCTGGCGCTGAAGAGGCGATCAACAGTCCTGAACGCTCAACAATAAACACTTGACCATTGGGACTGACCTGCAATCTTTTTAAAAATTCACTCAAATTGTTCAAAGAGAGATCGGTAATCACCACCCCTTCTAATTCACCGATGGCATCATAAACAGGGCTGACAGCACCGATGGCTAGCTGCACAAAAGGCGCACTCCAAATATAAGTCACCCAAGAGGGCTTACCCGTTTGCACGCCTTGCTTGAACCAAGGCCGCTCCTCAGTGATATAGCCAGGGCTAATAGAGAGCACTTGGCTGCGTTGTCCCTGGCGATCGCTAGCATAGGTATAGTAGTCCCGTTCGGCTTTTTCCATTTCGACGACGCCAATGTTTGGAAACTGGCCATCGGCGGGTTGCTCTGCACCAATGAAATCACCAGATGCGTAACCAAACGAGACATAGCTAACGGCGGGAAATTGTTGGGCTAGTTGCCAAAGAAACCGTTGCACAGATTGCGGGTCGCTGGGCTCTATCTGCTCGCCTGCGGCTGCATCTACAATCAAGCGGTTGACCAGTTGAGGCCGATCTAGATAGGTTTTGACGCGATCTTCGACCCGATCACTCACTTTATCCCGTAGCTGACTGGCCAATTCATTCACCGCGCGTTGCCCATTGCGCAGCGAGAGATAGCCCGTCAATCCTACCGCCGCAAAAATCTGCACTACAAAGGGCACAACAAGAACAGCCCGCAGGGGAAATCGATATGCCAAGTGACGAGCCGAAGATTTTTTGATAGTAGAAGGTATAACAGAAGACATAATGACAACCGCCCTAGTCATGGCATTGCGTCTTCATATTTCCCTCATTAAGTTACGTTTAACTCAGATTTCTTTTTGCTTCAGCTTGGGCAAGTCGTTCTAATATAAATGCAATTAATAAATGCAATTAACGGCTTCTCGTCTTTGTGTAAGGGTCAAGCTAGGCTCGTAAAAATATGCTTGTAGGCGTCACTTCTGTGAGGCGTGACGTCCTCATCAAAAAGCAAGGCAATCAAGTTGGATGACGTCAGTCAATGACAGAAAAATAGCAGAGAAATGACAGAGAAATTACCGAGGATTATAGAGAGAACTGGGAAGTAGCGATGACTATAGTATCCTGGGTAGGCTGAGCGTTTACTGAGTATTGGATTGTACAAAAAGCTCTCTATGTGATCGTCGGAGATTGATCGTCGGAGATTGATCGCCGGAGATTGATCGCCGGAGATAGAGCGGTAACAGGTTAACTCATTCACGCCACTCAACCATATCACCACTCAACCCTATCACTTTAAAGATCTATGCCTGAAATCAACTTTAAAATTCAATGGCCCAATGGCCAGCAGGAGATTTGTTATTCTCCGTCTTTGGTCGTGCAAAAGTACTTGCAGGTAGGAGAGACTTATTCGGTCAGTGAATTTTTGGCGCGATCGCGTACTGCTTTGACTATTGCTAGCGATCGCGTCCAGGCCAAATACGGTTTTCCCTGTAGCCGCGCCCTTAATCAACTTAGCCGCATCGAAGCTACTGCTGCTCCCTATCTAGAGATGCCTAATGGCACAGTCATGGTTCTTCAGTTTGAACCCATCTAAAATGCAAGTCTGCGCAGGTCTAAAAAAGTCTGAAGACTGTCTGACAAAAGTCTGAAGACTGTCTGACAAAAGTCTGTTTTAGTCAGATGTTCCAACAACTTCAGTTAATCCGTAAGGAAACGCACAATGCTCGCATGTAGTGATTGCTGAACGCAGTCGCTACATACGAGCATTGAATTATGATGACCGTCCCATCTGCTCCATCCTCTGCTCCATCCTCTGAGCCCAGTCAGGCTAGCACCACTCACCTGGCTTTGGAGATAGCTTCTCACCCAGTTTCCAAACCTCGAACCAAAAGCTGGGCTACCTACTTTGCACAAAATACTAAGCGCTGGCAACAGTTTGCTGATGGCGTAAACTTCCAAACCATTGAACTAAAACCTGTCTTTATAGAGTCTATCAAAACCTTTCAGCTCGGTGAACAATCAGAAGGGCGAACCCTCAAAGCGCTGGCTGAACAATATTCAATTCACCATAACGATCCTGATTATCTGGTGGCCATTCAACAATTCATAGCAGAAGAACAACGACATGCCACTTACCTAGCGCAAGCACTACAGGCCAACGAGAGCGAGACATTTAGCCAGCAGTGGAGCGATGGCTTATTTAGAAAATTGCGTCAGCTTTGTGGCTGGGAAATGATGATTTCAGTGTTGCTCACCGCCGAAGTCATTGCCATCACTTACTACTCATCTCTCGTTCAAGCAAGTTCTGAGCCCCAAGCCAAACAGCTCTTTGAGCGCATTCTCCAAGATGAAGCCATCCACCTACAGTTCCATGGCGAGTACCTCTGCCATGCTCGGAGCCGTAACGGTGCTATCCGTTGGCAGGGGCATCGTCTCTTTTTGTTTATGGTGGCTACATTAGTTTGGTGTGAGCATCGTCACATCCTGAAATGTAATTTTTCCTCATTTGTGAGCTTTGCCAAACGATGCGATACACTGCTCATGAACTTGACTGCTTTGTAAAGCAAGCTTTATGCAACATATCTGGCTTAAAATAGGTCGTTAATCGATATCACTTTACAGTCAATGCCTTAGGCGTCTCGTGTGAGCGTTACGCCCAAGCGCATTACTCTCCCCTTCTCCATACTCAATGAAATCCAAAAATTACTTTGCCCAAGAGATCGAAATAGATCTGCAAAAGTATTGGCTCGTCGTTAAAAGGCGTTGGCCCATCATCATTGCAGTATGTGGGCTGACAACGGCGCTAGCGACGCTAGCTGCGATCTCTAAAACCGATGTTTTTGAAGCCGAAGCCAAGCTTTTATTTGAATCTGATCAAACGGCTTCCCTGATCGGGTTAGAAGGTGCCTCTAGAGAACTCAAAGCCCTTACCAGTCAGGGTAGCCCGCTAGACACCCAGGTTGAAATTTTTCGCTCTATTCCCATTGCCGAAAAAGTCATTGCCGAACTCAACATTAAAGACAATGACGATGAACCGCTTAAGCCCACCACACTTTTAGAGTATCTAGACGTCGAAGGAATTCCGGGTACCGATGTATTGAGCATTGCCTATGAGTCTGCTGACCCCGTGCTAGCGGCCGCCATCGTAAATACGATCATGGCTGTCTACATCGAAAACGATATTCAAGTTAACCGGGCTGCTGCAACAGCAGCGCAGGACTTTATTGCAGCTCAGCTTCCCCAAACTGAAGCGGAGGTCAGCGCGGCAGAGTCGGCCCTCAGCCAGTTCAAAGAAGCGAACCAGATTGTAGATTTGGTGCAGGAATCTGAAAATACCGTACAAGTTCTTTCTGATTACAATGATTCGGTGACTCAGCTTAAGGCCCAACTGGCTGATAGCACTGCCAAGGCTGCTGAAATTCAGCAGCGACTCAGACTCAGCCCTCAAGAGACGTACGATATTGGGCTGGTGAGTGAATCACCGGGGGTGCAGGAAGTTTTGATCCAGCTACAGGCGGTTGAAGCCCAGCTAGCGGTTGAGCGCACCCGCTACGAAGAAACGCACCCGGCGATCGCTCGCCTACGGCGACAGGCTGAATCGCTCAATTCACTCCTGAATCAACGGGTTGATTTGATCCTTGGTGATAGCCCCTCTACGTTTACCGCCGCTGATTTGCAAGCGGGTGAACTCGAACAATCTTTCATCTCAGAATTTCTCCGCTTAGAAGCCGAACGCTCTGGCCTAGCCCAACGCATTGAAACCCTATCCGATGCTCAGTTGGCTCAACAAGCGCGGGCGCAAATTTTACCCAACTTAGAAAAGCGGCAACGAGAGCTAGAGCGCCGTCTCAGTGCCGCCCAAAGCACCTACGCCACCCTGCTAGAAAATCAAGAGCAAGCTCGGGTCATTGAAAATCAAAGTATTGGCAATGCCAGGATCGTTTCGCCCGCCTTGGTACCGGAAGATACGACAGGACTGTCTAACTCGCTATACATCGCCGCCGGACTATTGGGCGGCACACTGTTAGGGATAACCGCCGCCTTTGTGACCGATTTAATTGATCGCTCTATCAAAACTATCGCCGAAGGCCAATCTTTGTATGACTATCCGTTGCTCGGCGGTATCCCGGCTTGGCAAAAGTTGCCTGCGTTTTCTTTAAAAGAGCAAAACGTTCCTGCTATTCTTGTTCAAGAGCCTCAGCCTGTCCCGATTATTGAGGCGTATCAGGCCCTGCAGGCCAACCTCAAGTTTTCCTACATCGACAAGCCACTCAAAACAATTACTATTACCAGCTCAGTAGCCGGGGAAGGTAAATCCGAAGTGGTTGCTAATTTGGCGTTAACCCTCGCGCAGTTGGGGCACTTAGTGCTGGTCATGGATGCTGACATGCGTAACCCCATACAGCACCATGTCTGGGATATTCCTAACCTACAAGGGCTTACCAGCGTGCTCGCCGGACAGATCCCCCTCGAAAATGCTATCGTTCGCAATCAGCCAAATTTGCATGTGCTGCCCGTAGGTGTGATTCCGCCTAACCCACTGGCGCTATTGGCTTCTCAACAAATGACCAATCTTCTACAGCAGTGCGAAAAAAACTACGACTACATTTTGCTCGACACTCCGGCGGTGCTGGGCCTAGCCGATACCCTAACGCTCGCAAAAAGTACCGATGGCGTTTTATTGGTGATGCAGATTAAGCGCACCGATGCTAATAGCATCACTCAAACAAAGGCTCTGTTGCAGCAGTCACAGCAAACGGTTCTTGGCATTGTGGCCAATGGAATCAGAGTCAAAAGTAAGCCCGATCATTACTTTTACTACAACCAGGAATATGCCATCAGTCAAAATCAAAGCAAGCTGCTGGGGCTTTCTCAGATAGCTGAGCGCGCGGTGGTCATAGCGAACAGCCGTTTAATATCAAGCCGTAAAGGCCCATTGCTAGTTCATTGCTAGTCCATTGCTAGCCCGTTGATCGTCCATTCATAATCCATCTATAACAGCCTTATCTATACAGAGCCCATGTTTTTTCTGCCGCCTTTGCTGGGTGCCCACCCCATGAAACGATTGCACCACAAGCAGCCTCACTGCTCACGCCTATTCATTCTTGGGATACTGTGTTTCACCCCTGTGAGTGTTGGCCTATGGGAAAAAAACGTGGCATTGGCAGCATCTTTGCCAGCGCCACGAATGCTAGCGATCGCACAGAACCTGCCCAACCTATCGGCCCCACCGGTCGATGGCCCTACCTTGATGCCAGATCAGCCCATCGAACCGCCCAGAGAGCAGATCATCCCGCCGCCGCCGACTACCGATATATCTGCCTCATCTTACTTACTCGGCCCAGGCGATCAAATTCAAGTTAGCGTCTACGGGTTTGAAGAATACACAGGGCCGCTGTTGATTTTGCCAGATGGCACGATTTCACTGCCTTTAATTGGTCAAGTTTTCGCTGCCGGACGAACCACTGCCCAGCTTACACGCGAGCTGACCGTTGCTCTCGATCGCATTTTAGTTAGTCCTTCTGTTTCTGTCACCTTA
Organism: Phormidesmis sp. RL_2_1; assembly: GCA_012033015.1. GTDB lineage: Bacteria > Cyanobacteriota > Cyanobacteriia > Phormidesmidales > Phormidesmidaceae > Phormidesmis. Next base: position 2,170 of record JAAUPS010000195.1, on the reverse strand, counting down.
AATTCTCTGCGTCCAGTTGTGGTCAATGTTTCCGGTGAGGTCTATCGACCGGGGCCAACTCAACTGCAAACCAACACAACCGCTACAGAAACCTCCTCGTCTGCTGCGTCAGCGCCTTCGGTGAGCAGCGCGATTGTGCAGGCAGGCGGCGTTACTCGCACGGCCAATGTGCGTGAGATCGTCGTGCTGCGAGCCTTGCCCAATGGCAATACGATCAGAAAAACAGTCAACTTATGGGATTCTCTGGGTTCAGAAACGTTGCCTGAGGATATGCTGCTGCGCGATGGCGACTTGGTCTTTGTACCTCAGTTGGCGGCAGCAGATCTAGGTGATGGCCGCTTGCTCTCACGTTCTAGCCTAGCGCCCAATACGGTGCGAGTGCGGGTCGTCGGTGAAGTGACCCGTCCGGGCGAGGTTCCGGTACCGCCAAATAGTTCGCTCTCTAGTGCCGTTGCGATCGCAGGTGGCCCCACTGACGACGCCAGACTCAACGACGTGGCCTTTATCCGCATGAACGATAGCGGTGAAGTCACCCAAGAAGTCGTGAACCTCAGCAACTTAGTCGATAACTATCAGGTGCAAGATGGTGACGTCATCATTGTGCCAAAAACCAATACTGGCTCAGTACTAGACTTTGCCCAACGACTTTTAAGTCCCCTTGGATTTTTGTTTAGGTTCTTCGATTGAGCCTTGATGTGGAGCACTAGATGGCACGACCCATGGCTCCATTCAATATAAGATAAATCAGCGAACCATAAGAGCCAAGCATTACTATGACCCACATCAGTATTGGTGTTCTGGCCCACAACGAAGCCAATGTTATTCGCTCTACGTTGGCCGCTTTACTCATGCAAAGCATCTTTACAGATCCCCACATGTCTTGTGAAATTGTGGTGATTCCAAATGGCTGCACGGATGATACCGCCACCATCGCTGAAGATATTCTCAATCATGCGTGCGATCGCTCTAGCAAAACCAAAAACACACTCATTTGGAAAGTGTGTAATCTTCAAGAAGCAGGCTTAGCCAATGCGTGGAACATGTTTATCCACGAGCTATCTAGCCCAACGGCAGACTATTTATTTGTCATGGCTGCAGATATTCAGCTCATTGAGCGCGAAACCTTCAGCTCTATGGTGAGCATCCTAGAAAATCGGCCAGAAGCCTGGGTCTCCGTAGATAAAGCCATCAAAGATGTCGTCTTCAAAGACCATAAAACCTTAGTCGAGAAGTTGTCTGTATGGGCTTCCCAGCTATCTGGTGAACGCGCCAGCGAAGGTGAACCCGCTTGGATTTCAGGGCAGCTTTCTTGCACAAGAGCCGCTGTCATCAGGAAGCTTTGGTTGCCACTTACCCTACCTACAGATGATTCTTTTTTTATACGATGGTCGTAACCGACTTTTTAAGTGCCTCACCAAATCCATATAGAGTTGTGCGCGCACCTTTCGCCGCTCACACTTTTGAAGCCTACACCGACGTTAAACGCTTATTTAAACATGAAAAATGGCTCATCTTTGGCGCAGCCGTCAACCAGATTCTCTACACACATTTGCGCCAAGAACAGCCCAGCCAATCTTCTAATATTTGCCTATCCATTTGCAACAAAAATCAAAACAATCCTATTTGGCTCAATGAGCTGGTTCAAAAAACGACCTTGAACGCTCAACAATGGTTTATTCCTCAGTTTATTTTGATTCGACGCTTTCAGAGCCTTCGATCCAAGCCTTTGCCAAAAGCTCTCTTAATGCTTCCTTTGTCAGTGGTCGCTTTTTTGATCGATGCTTTCTTGGCCTTTCAGGTCAATAGGGAACTGAACAAAACAGGTGGGCTATCCACTTGGAAAGGCTCTGGCAGTTGGGGAAAAAGTGAACATATCCAGTCCCCATAATGGCTGCGCTCCTATTGATTGCTGTTGCTTATCTCACCAGGGCGGGGAGAAATACCGCATGTTTGCATAGAATACCTGCTAACCACCTATCGTTACCGCTTAGCTCGAAGAGCACCTTTCAATAGAAATGCCGTAGCTGCCTATAGCAAAGTGAAGGATGCATTCTGACTTTTTCTTGGTGAGCATTCCTTGTCTTGGTAAGCATTCCTTGTCTTGGTAAGCATTCCTTAGCGCCGTACGACGACGCAGGGTCTCACCGCTAGCGCTGTAAGACGACGCAGG
>JAAUPS010000418.1 GCA_012033015.1 Phormidesmis sp. RL_2_1 | reverse complement strand
ATGAATTATTTATACTGATATGGACAGAAATAAATAATTCTTGACATTCAGCTAAAATATTTATTCATGCATGAAATAACGAAATATTTGTCACATTTGTTCTTATGGATGTGTAAATCAAATAAATTATCACAAAAAATGTTTTTCCTTATGATTAACAATTCTGGCGTTTGGGTTATCACGGTTGAATGCAAATACCGAATCGCTGACTGTCAATATATCGCTATCGGCTGAGACATTAGAGGCTGCGACTGCGCCTCTACCTTCCACCTGAACTGCGTTAGCGGTAGTTGCAAAAAACGCACCGCCTAAATTAAGTTGAGAGTTTGGTCCAAAGAGAATTCCGTTCGGATTTATGAGCCAGAGATTGGGCGTAGATTGTCCAATAGTGCCCAACGTACCGAGAATGTTTGATGAATTATTGCCAGTTACCGTTGAGAAAATAGTTTGGATGTTCTCAGATGGACTAAAAAAAGTAAACGCCTCTGCCCTTCACCAACATTGAAGTCTTGAAAAATTATGGAACAGGCTACCGCTATTTTCTACTCCTCCAACAATGGCATCTAACATATCGTTGTTGCTGAAAGGGACGACAACAGAACCTGTCGTATTATCTGGAACGATCTGACTCTGCGCGATCGCACCTCCACCCATCGCCACCCCAACCGCACTCAACACCCCCACACTCAGCGCCTTAATCGCCTTCCTAAAACTATAACGAGCCATCCTACACTCCCCAAAAAAGTAAATTAAAATAAAAAGATCAATAACAACGGACTGGGACTATCGAAGAAGCACCATCTATAAGATTCTCCCTTGCTTTTACGCAATTTTTCTAAAGATTGCGTGTAGTTTCAAAAGCGACCGGATTAGGTTTACACAGTCCAACAATCTAGCCGAGCCTACGAAGCATCGCTACCCCTAAGCCATTTCCGCACTACCGCCTACTGTCATCCGCCTTGAACCTCCAGATAGCAAATATCAACAAATCACAAAGTTTTGCCCAAGCCGTAGGTCAAAACACGATATTCAGCTATTGTGCTACGTAAATTTACGTTACGCGTACACAGCCGATGCGGAAGCCCCCCTACAAAAAACAGCCCTCAAAGCTCACCAAAAAACTGGCCAAAAAACTGGCCTTCTTGGTCAGTCTATCCATGCTTCTAGTCTGGCGAATGTCAGTGCCTACCACTGCTCAAACCCTACCCATAACCCATCCCTCCCCGGTAGAAGACGCCTTACCGCCGCGTCCATCCATCGAGCCAGAAACCATTCCAGAGAGCCAACCAGCACCGCTAGAAGTAGACCCCGCTCTAGTAGAACCGACTGAAGAGGCACAGACCGATCGATGCCTGCCCTTGTCTACTGCCAACGAAACTCGCTTCGATGCCACCGCCATCGAGGTCGTCGGCAATACGGTGTTACAGTCCGAAATCAATCAGCAAGTGGCCTGCTACGAAGGGCAAAATATCTCGCTGTCAGACTTGTTTAACTTGCGATCGCAAATCACCCAGCTCTACATCGACAACGGCTACATCACCTCCGGAGCCTTCATCCCCAACGGCCAGTTGCTCGAAGACGCCGTCCGAGTACAAGTCATCGAAGGTAGCATCGAAAACATCCAAATCAACGGACTATCGCGCCTGCGAGCAGGCTACGTACAATCCCGACTCAGCGGCGCATCAGCCCCCTAAACCAACAAGAACTCAGAGAAAGCCTCCAACTACTACAGCTAGACCCCAATATTCAAACCGTCAACGCAGAGCTCACCGCCGGGAGCCAGCCCGGAGCCAGCCTGCTCATTCTAGACTTAGCCGAACCCAACCCCCTTTAATATATTTACAAGTACGGACAACCTCCGCTCACCCAGCATCGGATCTATCGGTGCCAACGTCTCCGCTAGCTACCGCAACTTGCTAGGCATCGGAGACGTCATTTCAGCCTCCTACGGCCTTACCGAAGGGCTCGATCTCTACGATATTGGTCTTTCCTTTCCGGTGAATGCGGCGGACGGTAGCCTCAGCTTTGGCTACAGCAACAGCGGTAGCCGCATTGTCGAAGATACCTTCAGAGATGTCGGCATTCGCAGCGATACCGACACACTTTCTGTTGGATTTCGACAGCCACTCTTTCGCACGCCTTCACAAGAATTTGCACTCGGGTTAGATTTTGACTGGCGGCGTAGTCAAAGCTTCATTTTAGACGACGTCCCCTTCTCCTTCTCGGTCGGGCCAGAAGACGGACTTTCTCAGGTAAGTGCGCTGCGATTTTCTCAAGAGTGGACTAAGCGCAGTGCCAACAGAGTACTGGCCGCAAGATCACAATTCAACCTCGGGCTCGACATTTTCGGCGCGACCAATAACGACACCGGCCCCGACGGACAGTTCTTTTCTTGGATTGGCCAATTTCAGTGGGTACAACAAGTCTCCCCCCAAGTGCTCTCACTCGTAAAATTCAACGCTCAGCTAACGCCGGATTCTCTCTTGCCCTTAGAGCGCTTTAGCCTCGGTGGAGTCGGATCTGTACGCGGCTATCCACAAAATCAACTGGTTTCAGACAACGCTGTTAATGCCTCCGCCGAGCTGAGAATTCCCCTCACGTCAGATCCCAATGTTCTACAGATCACCCCCTTTCTAGAAACAGGTATCGGCTGGAACAATTTTACCGACAATCCCGAGTCTAATTTCTTGCTGGGAACAGGCGTTGGCCTCCGCTGGCAGGCAACGCCCAACTTGTTTTTAAGGACAGATTATGGCATTCCCTTGGTCGGCATTAGCGATCGCGGCAACTCTCTCCAAGACAACGGCTTTTATTTCTCTCTCACCTATCAGCCCAACTAACTCAATCAGCACCGACCTATTCGCTTGAGTCGGTGCTGATCAATTCATCTCTCTTTACAGCGCTAGACCTGCTTAGGCAAACGCAAAGTCTCCTCTTGAAACGCTCACATTCGTAGAATCTTCAATCACGCCGATCAGGTCACTATTGTGATAAATTCCTGTGTCTAATGCCGTTCCACCGGTCAAATTTTGAGATCGCGTAGAATATCTACCACTCGTACGCCCCAGCAAAATACTGTCTAAACCGGCCTGCCAGTCTTTAATAATGGCGTAGCCACCACCTTGATAAAACGACCCTTGGCTAGAGCCGAGAATGAACTGATGGCACGGTTCATTTTCGGCCAGTTTTAGGTAACACTCGCAGCACAAAATAGACCGTCATCCAGACGATCCCTCTGACTGAGTTTCATCAGTAGGGATAGCCATTTAGCCTG
>JAAUPS010000194.1 GCA_012033015.1 Phormidesmis sp. RL_2_1 | reverse complement strand
CGGATATCTCCCTGGTGGAGTAGCGCTGCGCCAAATTCGGGCCGAGTTAACTGCACCGAGCCTTGGGTTAATGAAAGTGAGAAAATAATGAGCAAGGCTAACAACAGTCCTAACCCCGCGAAGCAGGGCGAAAAGCGAAGTTTTTTTTGCTGTTCAACCTTGTCGGAGCGACTCAGGAAAAACATTGATTTAGTACGCCTTTCCCAACAAAAACAATCGGGACTATTTAGAGGTTCCGGTTTGAGCCGGTTGCTGCGTGGCCATCCCCAAGCTTGCGCCTTCCACCATTCTCAATTTATCCATCACCGCAATGACTTGGCCGTAGTCAATCGTTTCATCGGCCTGCACCGTCACCAGCGCTTCCGAACTATCGCCTATCTGTTGCTCTACCACTTGAGTCAGTTCGCTCAAGTCAACAGGCTCTTTGTCTATAGAGATATTACCGTTGCGTTCAATCGTGACGGTGATAAAGGCTTCCTGTTGAGACTGGGAAGTTTCAGCTTCTGGTAAATCGACTGAAAAGCCTTCTGCTCTTGTTAGAAATAACGTTGAAATAATGAAAAAAGCTAGAATCGCAAAAATGACATCAATCATCGGTAAAATGTTGATCGTCAAAGGCACTTCGGCTTCGTTATCGATCACCCGCATAAGCCATCTTCTTATGATTAATAGACTGATAATGCCATTCGTACAAAATCTCTAGCTGACCGCCGTATTCTTGCAACAGTGCAATCTGCCGTTTGTAAAAGCCGCGAAACACATTGGCAAATAACAGTGTGAAAATTGCTACAATCATGCCTGCCGCTGTTGAGACCAAAGCTTCACTAATGCCGCCGGTTACTAGCCCTGTGTTTCCCCCATTCAATCCGCCTAAGTTGAGTGAAGCAAATGAGCGAATTAGGCCCAAAATAGTGCCGAGCAATCCTAATAAAGGAGACACTGCAATCACGGTTTCAAAGACGGTGTTAAAGCGCTTGAGCAGCGGCAGTTCTGCTTGAGTAGCGCTCTCTAAGGCTAGTCGAAACTGATTAGGAGACGCGCATTCTAGCTCTAATGCTTCTAGAAAAATGCGAGAGATAGGCAAGTTAATGTTTTTCTTGAGCTTGGCAAAAACGGCGGGTGGATTGGCCCGGTAGATTTGCAAGACATCTTTAACGACTTTGCGCTCTTGCTTTTGATACGAAACCAGAATAGGGAGCGCTCGATGGTGACGGCGATCGCGCACAAAGAAAAAACTAACAGCGGCCACATGACAATGCCGCCGGCTGCAAACGTTTCGGTTAAAGACATACGAACCGATTGGGATGTGTGAACTATCTCTATATCTAATACTAAACGGGAATAAATATCAATAGCTATTTATAAAAAAGTAGATGGATGAGCCTTCCTGTATGAATTTGGCCCCCCGCTGCTAATGAATTTAAGCTTATTTAATGGGAGAACTCTGAGCCGTTAGATAGCATTCACTCTTTATAGCCGCGATTAAGCTGCGGCACTAGGCTTTTGCCCGCTAAGCCGATGAGCAGCATCGCGATCGCACACAAAACATAAATTACCGACGTGCCCGCCCCTGCCCCTGTGCCAAAAAACGCGCTCCAGTCCGTGAATAAAGCCTGAGCTAGATTGCATAGCAGGCTCAAAAACTCGGTCGGCGAGCGGCCCTGCGATTAAAGCCGCTAAAGCGCTCACCACTTGTATCACTAACGCATTGGCTGCAAACACTCGTCCCTGAATTTCGGGTGCGGTGCTTTCCATCCAAATCGCGGTTTCTGAGCTGCCCAGCAAAGGAAAGTTGAACGATGAAAAGAACTGAGCGGGAAGCCAGATTACGGGCGATCGCCCCAACCCAAATATAGCTTTACTCAGACCCGCGCCCGCAAACCCCATCAGCATTCCGGTCATTCGCCTTTTAGGGCCACCCCAAACGCTGAGCAATATCGCGCCCATGACGCCACCTATCCCGGCAGCCGTCGCGGTACTGGCCAATACCTGAGCATCGCCGCCAGTCTGCGCCAAAATCATGGGGTCGTAAATGGCTTCTCCTAAGTCGTGGGCGAACCAAAACAGGGCGGTGACGAGTAAAACTGCTCTGAGCTGAGGCTGACGCCATACGTAGCGAAAGCCGAAGGTAAGTCTTTTTAGAATCGGTTCTGATTCCTGAGTGGGTGGTGAATCAGGCTGAGGGATGTGGACGAAAAGGAGTGTGGCGATCGCAACCCCAAAAGTCACCAAGTCAATCAACAGAATGCCGATCAGTCCAACCTGTGGATAGAGCAAACCTGCTAGAGCGGGTGCAACAATCGCTGAGCCATAGTGAACGGCGGAATTCATGCTGTTGGCTCGGGTGTACTGCGAGGGTGCCACCATTAGCGAGAGGGAGGTTTGGTAGGCCAAGCGCTGAATTTGGCCGAAGCCGCCGTTGATGGCAGCGGCGAGATAAATGTGCCAGATGTGTAGGCTGTGGGTGAGGTAGAGGAGGGCGATCGCCAGGGTGGAAAGGGCGGCGATCGCATCCCCCATCATCATTAAATGCTTACGGTTAAAGCGATCTACCAGTAGGCCGGAAAAGAGTGAAATCGGAATCTGAGGTAGCTCGTAAAAGAAGCCGACTAAGGCAAGCGTCGTCGCGGAGCCAGTGAGCTGCCAAGCCCAAAGCACCAAAGCAAAGTCAGTCATGTGGTTGCCAATGGTGGAAACCAGTTGGCCGAGCCAAACAAAAATAAAGGTACGCAAGTGTCAGTTGCCCCTCACGCTACTCAATAAGAGATCTGGCAAGGCTTCTAAAATGAGCCGATCCGTCAGCGGGCCACGGATGTTACTGCCCCAAAGCTGATAATCGACAAAGTACACTCGATCAGCTTTGGCCGCAGGCATAGAACTGAGCAAAGGGTTTTTATCCCATTTTGCCTTTACCTCATCTTCTGGATCAAACAATAGCGCTTCATCCCATGACAAAACTATGATGATATCGGCCTTTAGCTGAGGTAAAGCTTCAAAGGAGATTTCAGCCTCGCTTTCAACCCCTTCTATCCGAACAACATCGAAGCCAATCTCTTGCAGCAATCTACCCGTCGTACTGTCTGGCGCAATGCTGGTATAGCTTGTCAGGTCTGAGCTGATCAGCAGAATGCGAGGATACGCCGCTATCACTGACTGAAGGGCGCTGCGGGCGGTTTCAATCTGTTGAGGAAAAGATGCGAGCAACTGCTCAGCTTTGTCTTCTTTGTCGAGAGCTTTTGCTATTTCTGGAATGTCTTTTTGCCAAGCTTGAGTGCCATCGGCTTGGGTATCGGTAAATAGCAAAGTTGGCGCGATTTGAGAGAGTAGGGCGTAACTGTCTCCGGTGAGCCAGTCTTCTCCGAGAATGAGGTCGGGCTTGAGTTGGGCTAGACATTCGAGTGAAGGGGACTTGCGATCTCCCAGTGCAATTGGCTGAGTCGTCACCCATTTCCCAATATAAGGAATCTGTTCTTTAGGCTGATCGAAGATTTTCAGATTAAGATTTTTCGACTCAGCGTATGCAGCAGGCTGCACACCTAGAGCCAATATACTATCTAAAATATGAGGACTGAGCGCCGCTACACTTTGCGGCTGTCCGCAAATTTCTGTTGTGCCTTTCTCGTGCTGTACAAGACGGCAATCTTGTGAGGTTGCAGATAAGTCAGAGGAGGGAGAAGACCGATGGCAGCCCACCACTAACACTGCCATGCCAATCAACAAACCGAGCCAACAGCACCAACGATTTCGGGTGAGTATTGAGAGCATCATCAGAAATCCCATCCGACGGTTGCTAGCACCTCAAACGGCGATCCTGGAAAAATGCGATCTCGTCCACCAGCCGATTCAAAATAGCGCGTGTCTAAGAGATTTTTAAAGTTGAGCTGGGCGCGAAAACTCTCTCGACTGTAGTAAACAGCCGCGTCGGTTCGTAGATAGCTGGGCAGATCAAAAGAGTTTTCAAGATCACCCGGACGCGAACTCACATAAAACAAGCCAATCCCAAATCCTAATCCTTCTAAGTCACCCTCCTGAATCGTATAGGTCGTCCAAACATTAGCGGTATTATCGGCCACATTACTAAGCCGGTTGCCTTCGGGAATGTCATTGTCTTCGGTCACCTGAGCATCCGTATAGGCATAGCCTGCGATCACATCCCAACCCGGTAAAATCTCACCCGTGACATTTAGCTCAACCCCTCGGCTACGCTGTTCTCCCGTCTGGATTGAGAAGTCTACATTTCGAGGATCGCTGGTGAGCACATTAGAGCGCGTCAAATTGTACAGAGACAAGATGGTAGAAAGTTGATCGTCTAAAAAATCTGCTTTTATACCCACTTCGTACTGAGTTCCTCGCGAAGGCTCAAATAGCTCATCATCTAAGCTACGTCCTTCAACTTGCTCAAAAGATCTGCTAAAACTTCCATACATGGAAACATTCTCATCTGGCTTGTAAACTAAGCCAACCCGTGGACTGAAGGCAACATCACTTTGGCTGGTGCGACTGTCACTCAAAACGTCCAGATTAGACTGATTGACAGAATCGATCCGCCCACCGAGTAATAAAATGAACTGGTCTGAAAAGGTAATTTGATCTTGCACATAGCCGCCGATACGAGTTGATGTGCTGCGCGATGGATCGAACACTTCTGTTATGTCCCCGAGTTGTTGATTGTATACAGGGTTGAAAATATCAAGCGTTCCGATTTCTCGCACCACAAAAAGCGGACTCAAGCCCACTTCATAAGAAAAGTCTGCACCGACTACCAGCTCATGATCTACGCCAAGAGCTTCAAACTCCCCGATTGCTGCTAGTGTCGCTTCATAATTATTTTGAGCGAAGCTATAGCCTACCCCAGGTGCTGTAACAAACGCCGAACGGTTTGCTGTGCGGAGATCAGCATCCAGACTATCTAAAGCTACGGCATCCTGAAAGTCTTCTTCCCAGGCAAAGCGAAAGGTGTTGCGCAAGCGCCAGTCTTCGTTAAACCGATGTTCTAGTTCATACCCTAACCGCAAAGTCATACGATCATTACGGTCAATGCTAGGCTCCCCTAAATAACGACTGCGGGGCAGATCGCCATTAGGATTAGGCAAAATAGTGCCTTCAATGGGTAATCCATATTCGTTAGGATACTGAGCGTCTAGATATTCTGCTTCAAATGTGATGTTAGTATCGTCGCTGATGTCCCAAGAAAGCGTGGGGGCAACTAAATAACGGTCGATTCCAATCTCATCGATAAATGTATCAGTGCTATAGATAGAAGCATTGAGCCTGTAAGCGACTGAACCGTCTTCCGTTAGAGGCCCAGAAAGATCGACCGCGCCTTGATAGGTATTAAAGCTGCCGTAGGTAGCCTCAACATCATAAAACGGAAAAGGCAGCGGCTTTTTCGTCACAATGTTAACAGCACCCCCTGGCGCAATTTGTCCATACAGTACCGAAGCAGGGCCTCGAAGCACTTCGACTCGCTCAACGTTAGACAAGTCCAAGCCGTTTCTGCCAAGATCATTATCCGCTACGCCGTTACGCAGAAACGTGTTCCCTGTATTAAAACCGCGAATTGTAAAATCAGAAAAAATGTCTCTAGGAGAACTACTTGTGGTGATACCCGGCGTATTTCGCAGAACATCGAGCAAGTCAACGGCACCTTGATCCTCAATAACGGCTTCAGGAATCACCTGAATAGAAGCGGGAACATCCAGCAAAGGAGTATTGGTTCTTGTTCCTACTGAGGCAGTACTGGGGTTGTAGCCTTCAGCCTGCTCGCCGGTTACCGTGAGCTGAATCGTGTCATCAGCAACGTTTGCCTGAGCGGTGCCTGGCACGACGCTCAATACCAAATTTCCAGTTTCTGCACTTACCTGAACCTCAGGGGGTGAATCTGTTCCCGTAATGACCACCCGTACGCCATCTGCCAAGTTTGACGCCTGCACTAGGGCAATCCCCTCAGCCGGTTCAAACTGTTCTGCGGCGGATTCATCTGCCAAGTTCAATGTCGCACCAGGAATTTCGGTAATCAGCGCATTACCACTGATCCGAGCAGCACCCGCCGACAAAGGCTGATCTGATATCAGCGTAATAGTGATGCCCTCTGCGGTTGAATTCACCTGCACATCCGTAATCTCAACCGTTTCAGCCGCTTCAATCTGGGCCACCCAGTCTTCTACCGTCAGCGCAGTGGGGCCAGCTAACGTCTCCTGTTCGCTGGGTTTTGCTTCAACAGCATTCGCCAAAACTGGAGCGCCAATAGCCAGCCAGCTAACAGCTAACAGCCCAAAACTCAAAATTCTTAAAATCATAATCTCCTACACATCGCACTTGCTAAAAGCTATTTTGGTGGAGCCTTAAACAGGATTAATTCTCAACTACATGCTTTCAGGTTACGCTGCTTGGGAAAGGGTTTTCTCTTAGAAACGGAGTTTTTTCTCTTAGAAACGGAGCTTTTTTAGAAAAGCTATTAAATATCAAGTTTCCTGATTTTTAATCGGTTGAAATTGCTGCTGAAGCTGATCAAGAAAAATATCTGTACCAATGGGGCCAAGCAGGGCGTGGCAGAGGTAGGTAGTTGTAAAGTACACTCTGTTGTCTTTGCTAGCGGGAAGGGATTGAGCGATCGCACTCCCCTCCCACTGCTGCCTCACGCCTTTTACTTGCTGCTCAATCGGGTCATCTACAGGCGAATCTACATCGCTGTTATATCCCTCAATAATCACTAAATCAGGGTCGAGCTGTGAAAGCGCTTCTAGCGAAAGCGTAGCGCTCGACGGCTCAGAATTCTTCAGACTATCGGGAATGATTATCTTAAATCCCAAGTCTTCAATTAGTCCGCCACAGGCACTCTCAGGCGTTTCAATATCGAGGCTTTGCTCAATTTGCTCGGACAACAGCATCAGTACGTTAGGATAGCTTGCTGCAACGGGCTGCATTTCGCTGCGAGCAGTGGTGAAGCGCTGAGCGGCTGCGGCGATGATGGATTTGGCTTGTTTGGTGCGGTTGAGAGGAGTGGCGATCGCCATCAGTCCGCTTTGCCAATCTCTTTTAGCATCGCTGTAGTTAAACAACAGCGTTGGTGCAATTTGACTTAATAGTGCGTACTCGTCTTCGTTTTTGAAGCTGTCGGCTAGGATGAGATCGGGCTGGAGGGCGCGATCGCTTCAATAGACGGATCGTGAGCGGTGCCCACATTTTTAGGTTGTCCGGTCAGGCGCTCTCCTAAGTAAGGAATTTGCTGAGCGGGCTGCTCAAAGTGATCGGCAGCGATTGGAAAATATTCGGCATGGCCGACGGGCTGCACGTCTAAGGCAAGCAGTAGCTCTAGTAAATTAGGGCCGATGGTCACAATCTTTTGAGGCTGACCGCACACCTCAGTTTCGCCGCCATCGTGGACAATGGTTTGGCAGGCTTCACCAGTAGCAGAATTCGCTGGGCAGAGTTGATTGCAGCTTGTTAAGCCCAGCAGCCAGAGAAAAGCAATTCGCCTAAATATTTGCCCAAACATAGGAGGCTTCGCTCGAAAAACCGATAAGGACATAATGAGTTCGCGTCTCTAAAACGTTACAGAAATAGTGCCAATCATCGTAAATGGCTCGCCCGGATCGTTTCCTCTCACCCGTACCGGAGAAGACGTATCAGCGATATAACCCACGTCAAACAGGTTGCGAAAGTTTAGGGCCGCTCGCCAATTATTTCTCTCGTATCCAACAGCAGCATTCACTAAAAAGTAATCATCCAGCGTAAAAGAGTTAGCCAAATCGCCTTCTCTTTCGCCCACAAAGTTAAACCCTACGCCAAAGTTCAATCCTTCTACCGGCCCCGACTGAACCTGATAGGTCGTCCAAAGGTTCGCGCTATTCTGCGGCGCACTCGGTAGCCCATTTCCCACTTCAAAAGTCTCATCCTCAGAAATTTCAGCGTCAATATAAGCATAAGAAGCCAACACATTCCAGCCCGGTAAAATCTCGCCCGTCACGTCTAGCTCTATGCCCTGACTGCGCTGCTCTCCGGTCGCAATAAAGAAGAAGGGATTCTCCGGATCGTCTGTAGCAACATTGCGTCGAGTAATGTTGAAGTAGTTGAGTCCTGCCGCTAAATTACCGTCTAGCAACTCTGTTTTTACCCCAAACTCAAACCCTTCACCCGACTCAAAATCCAACAGATCGCCATCGACCGTTGTGGTTTCGGCCTCGCTAGGGCCAAACACCTGTGAGTAGCTAGCATAAAGCGAGACATTTTCAATCGGCTTGTAGACTAAGCCAACTCTAGGCGTAAAGGCACTGTCGCTTTGCCTTGCCTCGCTGCTAGAGGGATCAAAATCGTTAGGATTGATCGTCACGGTCTGATTGATGCGGTCGAAGCGTACGCCTGCCAGCAAAATTAAGTTGTCGAATATATTGACCTGATCTTGAACAAAAACGCCCAAACGGCTAGTTTCATTAAACTGATCGGAAAAAAGCGGTAAATCGTCTGAATTGGGGCGATCTACCTGACCGTAGATGGGATTGAAGATATCTAGCAGCAAAGGCGTTTCTGCATCTAGAAAAATATTGGCGTTGAAGTTGCCCTGGTCGCGGTTGAGGTCGAGTCCGATTAACAGCTCGTGTTCAATACTCCCGGTTTTAAACTCACCAATCAAACTGGTTTGAAAGGTATAGCTCTGTGAATCTTGAGGTTGGGCAGCAAAGAAGCGAGCCAGTTCGCCAGTTTCCTCGTCAATGTCAAACGGAAAGGCCACTTCGAGCAGTCCTCTTTGATCGGAGAACCGAAAGCCGTTTTTAATGCGCCACTGATCGTTGAAACGATGCTCTAGATCGTAGCCAATGTTCAAATACTCTTCTTCAGAAATATCATCTGGCTCGTTAGAGATTTGATCGAAGGGGATATCGGCAATACTCTCTCCCAATGCGGGAATGCCAAAGAAAGGGGCGCGTCTGTCATTGAGATACTCTAATTCTAGGGTTAGGTCGGTGCGATCGCTAATCTCATAGGTCAGCACAGGCGCAATAAAAAATCGACTAATCTCCGTATCCACATCCTGAAAATCTCCGCCCGATTGATACACCGCGTTCAACCGATACCGCACCCGCTCGTCTGCCGTCAGCGGCCCCGAAATATCAATACTTGGGCGCAGCAATCCCTGAGAACCCGCTTGAAACTGAACGTTGTAAAAAGGATCTTCCGTAGGTCGCTTAGTCGTTACATTAATCGCGCCGCCCGGTCGAATATCGCCAAACAAAATAGAAGACGGCCCGCGCAGCACCTCAACCTGTTCTATATTTGCCGTATCGGTTGAAATTCCACCCGATTCAAACTGCCTAAATCCGTTGCGCAGCACCGGCACATTCTGAAATCCACGCAGACCAAACGTCTCGCCTCGGCCCAAGTCTTGCCCGCCAGAAACCGCCCCGCTGAGGTTCCGAATCACTTCGCTCAGTCGCACCGATTGCTGAGACTCAATGACTTCCCTTGGCACCACCTGAACCGCCTGCGGCACGTCTAAAATAGGTGTTTCTGTTCTAGTGGCAACGCTGCTGCGAGGCTCGTAAAAGCTGTCGTCTTCCTGGTCGCCCGTGACTAAAATGCGCAGCGAGTCATCAGAGTTTTCACCGCTAGCCAGGGTTGGCGTCACGCTAAAGGCCAGAACGTTAGCGGCCCCGTCTGCTTGAGTTGGAGCGATCACGGCTACGCTAGGAAGCGCGTCACTGCCGGTAATCGTCAGCCGGATGCCGCCATTTGGCAGACTATCTAATTGTACTAACGCGATACCTTCAGTCGGGCCAAATTGTTCTGCCGCTGCCGGGTCGGCAAGATTCAGCGTAGCATTAGGAATTTCGGTAATCAGCGCATTCCCTAAAGCCCTAGACTCGCCGACTGACAGCGGCC
>JAAUPS010000417.1 GCA_012033015.1 Phormidesmis sp. RL_2_1 | reverse complement strand
GGTAGATATACACCAGAACCATGCAAGCCACAAATATCACTTTCTACTATGTCCCAATTAGCCGAAATACTCAAGGAACAATTTTTCCAAAGTTTTAGGATTGCCCTGGCAAGAGATACTGCCAGAGTCGAGACTTAATCAGATGATTGAAGAAGAAGGCATTGAGTACCGCAGTAGAGTGTATACGCCAGTCGTAACGCTATGGGCGATGATTTACCAAGTGCTATCGGCAGATAAAAGCTTGCGTCATACGGTCAAAGGCATCACCACTTGGCTGGTGGCAGCGGGGAAAGCCCCGCCCTCATCGGATACAGGAGCCTATAGCAAAGCGCGAGGGCGGCTGTCGGAAGCACTGCTGCAACGGTTAGTGCCAGAAACCGCTGATGCTTTGGAACAGCAGGTGCCTAAGGCTCACTACTGGTGTGGTCGCCGGGTGAAAGTGTTTGATGGTACGACTTTATTGATGGCCGATAGCGCGGCCAATCAAGCCGCTTACCCTCAGCATGGCAATCAAGCAGAAGGTTGCGGGTTTCCCTTCGTCCGCGTCGTGGTGTTTTTCTGCCTGCTCAGCGGCGCAGTGGTGTCAGCCTGCGTGGCGGCCAAGACGGTAAGTGAGATTGTGATGAGTCGTTTGCTTTACCAGGACTTAGAAGCAGGCGATATCGCCATGGCTGACCAGGCTTACGGCAGCTACATTGACTTGGCGTTGATTCAACACCAGGGCGCAGATGGCGTGCTACGCAAACATCATGCTCGCAAAACGGACTTTCGCAGCGGGCGTAAGCACGGTGTCGGTGACCATCAGGTGGAATGGCAGAAACCCAAACGCTCTCCTGAGCATATGAGTGCCGATGAATTTGAAGCAATTCCGCAGACGCTACAAGTCAGAGAAGTGCGTCTTAAGCTTTCCAGAAAGGGCTTCCGTGACCAGTTCATCGTGGTCGTCACGACTTTGTTGGATAGTCGACGCTATACGGTCGCCAAGCTATCACAACTCTATGGTTGGCGTTGGCAAGCCGCTGAAGTCAGCTTTCGTCATCTCAAAACAACCTTGAAAATGGAGATGCTCACGGCCAAAACACCCGACATGGTAAGAAAAGAAATCTGGACGCATCTACTGGCCTACAACTTATTACGTAGCCTGATGGAACAAGTCGCGCCCCTAATTGGCTATGCGCGGGCAAGACTTTCTTTACAGGGCACCCGAGCGAGCTTCAATCAGTCCCTCACACTGTTGGCTACAGCGACTGATGACGTACGCCAAAACCTCTTTTCTCATTTTCTCAAAGACATTGCCACTGACTTGCTGCCCGTTCGACCTGATCGACATGAACCCAGAGTGGTTAAACGTAGGCCCAAACCTTTTCCTCGCATGAAACAACCCCGCTCTGTTCTCAAAGCTAAGCTGGCAGCTTGATTCGCCTTAAGTCAGTGCCATTGGTTTATTGGCCCCTTTCCGTCTATGAGCACGTTAGCTATTGTAGAAGGGTGCGGCTCTTCTGGAGTAAATTTTCATCACGATATGGCAATATTTTCAGCAAAAGCTGCTAAGAATTAGGGGGTGATATATCGACCTATCATATTGTACGAGAGATAGGTCGGCTAAAGCGGTGGTCTTCAACAGTTGTCTCATCTCGGGTACGCACCATGCCAACAACAATAGATCAAGATTACTTTAGTGACGCATATGAGCAGTATTGCGAAGTGGTTCAAACCTTGAGTACTGAGGAGAGTCAAACCTGGGAGCACGGTGAGGTAGAACGGACGATTAATCGGTTGGGGACAGAACTGCTCAGACGGTTATTCCAGGGCCATCTAGACTGCCGCTACGCGAGTGAATCCTACCAAAGCGACGTGCAGGGTAGTGATGGAGAATTGCGCCCCCATCGTCGCAAGCACACGGCTCGAAAACTCGAAACGCTCTTTGGCGAGGTGGTGGTAAGTCGAGTTGGCTATAGCACCCAGCAACCGGATGTGAGTGCGCTGTATCCGAGCGATGGTCATCTGAATTTGCCGACCGACAAGTACTCCGATGAACTGCGCCGTCGGGTTGCCGAAGAAGCGTCAAAAGTGTCGTTTTCAGAAACGAGTAGCACGATAGCCCAGACCACCGGGGGCGCGGTGGGTAAACGGCAGTGCGAAGAGGTGACGGTGAAAGTGGCGCAGGACTTTGAGGCTTTTTATGCCCAACGCAGCGGTCAGCGGACGGCCGCGAGCGATGATTTGTTGGTGCTCACCACCGATGGCAAAGGAATTGTGATGCATTCAGCCGACCTTAGAGCGGCGACCGCCAAGGCCGCAGCGCAATCGCCACCCTCGCCGCAGGTGCGCTTGAGTCCTGGCCAGAAGCGCCAACGCAAACGCATGTCCACGGTGGCCGCTGTCTATCATGTCCCTCGCTATTCGCGCTCTGCCGAAGATATCATCGGCGATTCCCGTGAGCCCCCTCCACGACCGGCTATTCAGGACAAACGCGTTTGGGCCAGTGTCGAGCAAACAGCTCAACAGGTGATTGCCAGTGCCTTCGCCGAGGCGCTCAGCCGCGACCCCAAACAACAACGCGAGTGGGTGGTGCTCGTAGATGGTGAAGCTCATCAATTAAACACGCTCAAAGCGACGGCCAAACAACACTCGCTTCAGGTGACCATTGTGCTCGATTTCATTCACGTCTTGGAATATGTGTGGAAAGCGGCCTTTTGCTTTTTTCCCGTCGGCAGCGAAGCCGCCCAAACGTGGGTGCAAGAAAGAGCCTTACGCATCCTCAAGGGGCAAGCCAGTGACGTAGCAGCAGGCATTCGCCGCAGTGCTACCCTACGACAACTCTCGACGAAAACTCGAGAGAATGCCGATAAATGTGCCGACTATTTATTGAAATATAGGCCCTATCTACGCTACGACCAGTATCTCGCCAAGGGCTATCCGATTGCCTCGGGCATTATTGAAGGCGCTTGCCGACATTTGGTCAGTGACCGCATGGATATTACCGGTGCTCGCTGGCGGCTTGACCGGGCCGAAGCTGTTTTACGCATTCGCGCCCTCAGAGCCAGTCATGATTTTGATGAGTATTGGCAATTCCACAAAATACAAGAATTCAAGCGTAATCATTTCAGCAAATTTCAAGACCCTGAAAGATTTTTATGCGCTTAAGCTCATTACTCGAAAAGAGCCGCACCCATAGGCGTTTCAACCCGATGCGATAGGAAATTAAACGTATCTCGGCCAGGGGTCTATTTAGGTGATATGTAGGCAAGAATGTACCCTATAATTGTAGGGCCAACTAGAGAGAGTCGA
>JAAUPS010000416.1 GCA_012033015.1 Phormidesmis sp. RL_2_1 | reverse complement strand
GGGCGTTTCAGTGGGGGATTGGCTCCAGCCGATTTCATAGTACCCCGGTGACTGTGATCCACGCACAATGGCTGTCCACGCCAAATCCACCGAACTCTCCGTTGAGGCGCTACTACGGATGTCTACAGGTGGCACCGTTTGGTGACCCAGGCCGCCATGCACTGCAGCACACACAGCAGCCGTCTCATCGTCGATGTAGAGCTTGTTTTCCTCTAACCAAAATTGGGTCAAATCGGGTAGACAGGCCACTTCCGCTGGCACTGCTCCGCTTAACTGATTATTCAGCAGGCGAAGTCTTGTTAGCTTCGTCAAGTTGCCTAAACTAGACGGAATCGTGCCGGTGAAGAAGTTACTGTTTAGCCACAATTCCTTTAGCTCGGTCATAGCTGAAAACGTGGCAATCTCACCTTGAAGATTGTTATCTGGAGCAGCGAAATAGATCATCTTGGTTAGATTTTGAAACGATAATGGAATCGTACCCGTGATGCTGCCGCCACTAATATTAAAATTCAACAAGTTGGTTAGATTCCCCAGGCTGGCAGGGAGCGTTCCGCTTAATTTGGGTCTTTGCCCCCCTAACAGTAGCTCCTGCAGTTGGCACATGCCGCCGACCCCATTATTGCAGAAGGCGCCAAATGTGCTTGGTATCGGGCCGGATAGGTCATTGGCCCACAGGTGAAGCTTTTCTAGCGCTGTAAGTTGACTGAATTCGGGGGGAATACTGCCGGTAAATTGGTTATTATCCAAACGTAAGTCGAATAGATCGACAAAATTACCCCACGGGATAGATGAGATGTCTCCGCTGAAGTGGTTGTTTGATAAGAGGATCACTCTAAGGCTAGTAAGCTTGTTCAAGTGAAGCGGTAGCGTACCGCTAAGGTGATTACCCCCCAAATTCAGTACTAGTAAGTTGCTGAAATCTTCCATTTCTGGCGGCAAAGTCCCACTTAGATTATTGGTAGGTAATACAATATCCGCTACGGTGCCATTGAAGCATTTAATTCCAAACCAATCGACACAGGGAGTATTGTTCTGCAACCAGTTGGTTTTGGATATCCATGAATCCCCGCCGGTGCTATCGTAGAAGGCGACTAGGGCTTCGCATTGAAGCTGCGAGATTGTCTGCACCGTGTCACACACGGCGGCAGTCGCAGGTTGCGGCGCCGCCGTTGCTGTTGCCGGATGAATCAGATGGAATGAGAGCAATAACAGGGTCGCCAAGATGCCAGACAGCCAACAGACCAACAGAATGCCTTGCCATTGACCACACCGCCACAGTTTCGCTTCTGTTACGTCACTTTTCATGCTGATTGCTCCTTGTTTCACGCTCATACCGATGCCGCATGAGTGAAGGTGGCGGGTGTCTTCCATAGCCTATGGGCGTGTCCTGCAAAGCACAACACAAGTGCAAAGTCGGTATGGTTATGACCATCTGCCACAGAACAGGACAAGCAGGCAGTTCGCTCGATGTGCAGTTCGATTACTAGCAGACCATAACGGTCTTGCCACTCCGGACAACTGCCTCATAGTCGAACCCGGACTTGCGCCGAGCCATTACGCTGTACTGATTATGAATCTTACGGTGGTTTGGTAATTTCGTGGTCTGAAAATCAACAAAACTGTATCATATTTTGAGCGCGTCTACCAGTCTAGACGGAAATAGTACTTGCTATTCGGCAGGCTTAGGGCAGATTTGCGCCATTTTGTGGCAATAACCGCCGGGAACGCGCCGCTTCGTAGCCGAGACCGATTTCGTCAAAAAGCTCTATCGCACGATGAAAATGTGCTTTGGCGCTCTGATAATTTGCCTGCTCTAGATCTAATTTCCCCAACGCACGCAATGTATAGGCTGCCAAATACTGATCCTCGTTTTCATGCGCGGTTGCAAGCGATTGGCCGAGATAGTGCGCTGCCTGGTCAAATGCACCGCGCTCGCGATAAATTTCGCCAATGACGCGCAGCGCATCTGGGATGATAGCGCTCTCTTCTGTTTCAACCGCTTTCCAGGCATAGATGGTGGCATCATCCAGATTGCCATTTGCTAGATACGCCTCTGCCAACGCTTGGTACGCCGTCGCAATGCCATACGGATGCTGAATCTGTTCAAAGATCGTGCGCGCCTTTTCCGCATAGGCAATGGCATCGCTGGCACGCTCATCCAAAAGACAGGCGACTGCCTGGTTGACGCTAACGCTGGCTACGCTTAGCACTTTGCCCAGCCGCTGAAAAGTTTGATAGGCCTGCTGGAAGTGAGCTTCAGCCGCAGTAAACTGACCCTGTTTGATCATCACCGCGGCCAACGCATTACGTGTTTTGGCCTCGCTATCCACTATTTTTAGCTCTTGTGCTAACTGTAGCGCCTGAAGATAGTGCGCTTCGGCCTGGGTAAATTGACCGCGGTCGCGACAAATGTGCCCCTTCAAATACGCAACCTCATGCTCGGCTCGTTGTGCTTCATCCCACGCCTCATCGAGTGACTTCCGGCGACGCTGAATCCAACCCATGTCACGATGAAAGAGCGCCAATTCGGTCTCCAACAGGTCGCCAATGAGCGACAAGCCTTGCTCATAGACAATCTTCGCTGCCTCTAGATCGCCGTTCAGTTCTGCTATGTCGCCCGTGAGCCGCCGCGCCAGCGCAGATAAACGGGGTGTGCGCCATGTAATCGCATGGAGGGTTGCTTGGGCCTGCTGGTAATTGCCAAGCAGCTTCTGCAATTCACCCCGGATCAAGCTGAGCAACTCTTGATCGGTCTGCTCAGTGAGTTGATTAAGCGAAATCCCCTCAAAGAGATGCAACGCTGCACTGGCCTGGCCCTGATCGATTTCAAGATAGCGCTGCGGATACCAAGTCCGCACCGCTTGCGCCGGCCGGCTGCTTTTGGTCAGATGATAAGCCGCGGCAGTGAACTCGCCACGCAAGGCGCGGACAGTAGCAGCATCGATATGCAGCGCTTCTTTTACCTCCATTGGAACCGTATCGTACAGGATCTGTCTGTAAGATGGCAGCAGGGTGACGGTGCCCTGTCGGTTGTGCTGCACAAGCTGCCGCTCGGTCAGACGCATGAGGGTGGCCTGCTCAGGTGGTTCACTCCACAGATCTGCCGGTATAGGTCGACGGTAGACCGACATTTGCAGTAAGATCGTCCGCTCCAGATCGTCAATCTTAGCCAAATGCGGTTCAACAAGGCCTCAAGCGACGGCACGTTAGTGAATTTAGTAAGCAGCGTAGCAAGTGATTCGCCGCTAACATGCAGCGCCATATAGAGATTGAGCAGCCGGGGATTGCCGGCGAT
>JAAUPS010000415.1 GCA_012033015.1 Phormidesmis sp. RL_2_1 | reverse complement strand
GCTTCGCCGATAGAAGCTAGGACTGGCTTCGCTGGACAGACGCACTTTGAGCCCAGTTTTACGGTGTTCGCACCACCCAGAACGACGACAGATCCAAGTGCGACCTTCGTTGAATTTGTCCAGGTAGGGTGCGAAAAATCCATCCTCAAAAATTACAATCCCATCAATACTGTCAGGAATCTCGTAACGACAAGAATCCTCTATCGCCGCCTGCTCCTCTAGCGTCAGGCCGGTGTGAGATGTGTAGGCGTCGTAGTCTTTGTAAATCTCAGTTTTAGACATTGGAAAAAAAAATGTGGTGGTGGTGGGGCTGGTCTAAACAAGACCATCGGCTCTGAGGTCACGGTAAACCATCGACATCGAACGCATAAAATTCTCAATCTCAGGTTGCCGTTCCACCGGAGCTTCTGCGATGGCTTGCAGAAACCGAGAAATAGAACCTTGCCCTCGCCAGACTAGGGCGTCATGGTCTCCAAGCAGGCGCACCAGTTCTTCTTTTCGCTCGGTGTGGGTGGCGTCGTCGTTGCCGAGCTGGACGCTTGTGTAGGGGGGCTTCACCCGCTTGACAGTACCGTCAGCATCAACGGCTCTAGTTTTACCTGTGATGGCCACCCCGTTTGTCTTTAGTGCGGGGCATTCGCTGGTTCCCTGGGCGAAGGGATGTCCGCTCCGAGGTGAGGGGATTTGGATTTGGGTTTGGGTTGGATTTGAATTTACGTTTGGGCATTGTCTGAGGTGGGTAGCGAGTGTGAGGTTTTAGGGCTTGAATCGACTAATTTACAAGTCTTCGGCTAGTTTTTGATGGCACTCTCCAGTAACATTCTGGCTCTTTGCACCAGCTCTTCGGCATCGTCGCGTACTGCATTCGGTACGTCCTTGAAATTGACCAAAGTCTCAAAATCAGACAAGGCGTTCTCAAAGCTTGCTATTGCGTCACCTAGCGGTTTGAATTGAAGCTCCATGAACTTAGTTTGAGCCTCTAACTCTTGCTGATAATGTTGGGAAGTAGTCATTGTTGTGGTGGTGATTGGATTTGGTTTGAGGTGTGACCTAGGACTATTATAGTAGCCCTGGGCTGTAATGTTGCACCATGTTTTGGAGAATTTTCTCAGAGGACTAGCACTGTGCAGAATCGAGAACCTGCTTGATTTGAGCAGCGTTGAGATCAATATTGATCAGCTTGGCTCAATAGGTTTTCGTCTACAAGAAAAGGTCGCATGTTGAAGGCAATAGTGTCTGCTGCTTCTTCAGGCAGGTCTGACTTCTCCATCACATACTGGTTAGTCCCCCGGTCTTTATTTAGGTAGTTCAGGTACGCGGTGGCTTCCTCTTCGCTCCCCCAGCCGTAGATGGCCTCGGTATTGTATGCAGTGAAACAAAATATGCTTTCCATGGTGTTGCGGTTTTGTAGGGTTTGCTTGGTTTATTGTCACTAATCAGTAAATGAATCCTAGGGTTTCCATATCGTGCTTGAACAACTGCATTAAGTCAGGCAGGCGCTCTAGCAAGATGTCTTCTGGAGTTCTCTCTTGCAGTATTTTGGCCAGGTAACCGTCAGTTGCTTGGGGCCACACTGCACTGTTGCGAGCGCACTCGTAATTACCCTCTCTAAGCCAGTATGTTGTGTTTGCAACATAGTGCATCGGGCCATCAGTCGAGACAAGGTGCCACTTTAGGTACGGCTCCAATTGCGGGCATAGCTTAGCTATGGCACCATGTTGCTTACCACTGGCTAGGATCGAGTCTGTACCGTAGCGAGTGTAAAACGATTTCCTACGATAGCTGTCCATGGTGATCGAAAAAGTGTTGTGACCATTCCCACATCTATCATCGAAACGGGTATTGATGCGGTGGTAGTTGCAACCTTTATAAGGTGCGCTGACTTCAATTGTTTGTGACTGGCAGCGAGTGAGCTGGGATTCAGGCAGGCTGGTGGTGATGTCAGTAGTCATTGGTTTCGGTGGTGGTTGGTTTTGATTTGAATTGACCTAGGACTATTATAGCAGCCCTGGGCTGTTTTAGATGTAAAGGTCTTGAGGGACGTTCCACCTAATTCTTAGATGGGGCACAGTATCTAAAGTATGTTTCAACCCGTCAAGGGCGTCACTGATGCAAGGAAAGCCGTCCCCTTCCCCAATCTCAATAACTCCCTGACCCAAACCCCTAAAGGAATACTCGCAACAAGCAGTAAAGGATCCGCCAGGGATAGGAAAGGCTAGTACGTTGTAGTTGCAACCTTGTTCCTCATAGGTTGTGATCAGCTCGGTTTGGGTTATTACGATTGGGTTTCCTGTTTGAATGTTTGTGAGTTCTTTGATTGAATTAGTCATTGTGGTGATGGTGGGTGGTTTGTTTTGTTCTGACCTAGGACTATTAGAACAGCCCTAGGTTGTTTTGTGTACGTCTACTGTGAGGCTATCCTACGGTGAGTAGGTCAGTATTGCAGTAGATGTACTCCAGAATCGTATCTTCTATATCGCTTTGCGGGGTCTGTTCTGCTAAATCACCACCATTGGGATCGAGTAATAAAACTAGAATTAGCGTCTCTATCTCATTGTGATCGAACTCCAGCGGATTGCGGTCTAGCCAATCTTCTATGCGATTAGAATAAGAGGGCGAAAACCCCGGATACGGCGTCAACCTTTCGGTAATAACATGCTGTAGAAGGTCAGTATTTTTAGTGGCATAGCTGTACAGCAGCTCTACAAATTTAGGTTTGATATAGGCGTAGATTGTGTCAGTAGAAAAGTTGTACTGCCTTGGTGAGGTTACACTTTCAAACACTAACAGGTCTGGATACTCTCCCGACGTATCGTAACGATCTTGCAGAATATCGGACAATTCTGCACTATATAGACTTGTGTATTCTTTGGCTAGCTCATTGATCCAAGCACTGAAGTCAAACGACTCCCAGAATGCTTCTATTTGCTTCTCAGACATATCAGGATCTGGTGTAACTTCATCAAGATCAAACCATGACCCGTAAGTGCCCGGAAAGGGAACAACAGTGATTAGTTTGGGGTTGTCGGTGGTGATTTTAACAGCGGTATCAGTCATTAGTTTTAGGTGGTGGTGGTGTGGTGGTGTGTTGGGCCTAGAGCTATTACAACAGCCCTAGGATTCTTTGTGTGGCGATTAGTAGCCTAATGCTTTTTTAGACAGCTTGCGGTTCATTAGCGCACTATTGATGTCTAAAAATCTCTGAAACTTTTAGTTCTAGGGATGCCAGCCAAGATCATGCGCTTAGCGACTGCTAGTTTGTCTGCTATATCTAAGTCTGTGAACTCTCCGTTAAG
>JAAUPS010000193.1 GCA_012033015.1 Phormidesmis sp. RL_2_1 | reverse complement strand
ATCACCACGGAGACTAACGGCTGGGATGTGGTCTGAGATGCCAATGGTTGTTCTGCCAATGGTTGTTCTGCCAATGGTTGTTCTGCCAATGATTGTTTTAACAGCGGTTCTCCTGCCAGCGGTTGGTTGGTGAACTGTTTTTCTATTGGTTTTTCTAGTGATTTTTCTGTTAGTTGCTTATCCATGGAACCACTCTTCGAGTTTGCGAGAAAAGTCTTCTTTATTCCAGTTTTGAACGGTGACGCGCGGTAGCTCAAAGCCGTTGCTTTTGCGCCAGACAATATCTTCTGCGGTGGTGCAAGCGCAGTTGAAGCCAGCCGCTTGGGTCAGGCTGACGGTGTCGGCTGAGCGATCGCCAAATGGATAGGAAAAACTGGTGACAGGCTGGTTAATCAGTGCTTCTAGTGTCGCCTTGCTGCGTTCGATTTCGCTTTGCTGGGCTGCTAGCGGCTGGGCTGATAAAAACGGATGGGTGATGGTGTGTGCTCCAATTTCTATGAGATCGCCTTGGTTGAGCAGGGCGACTTCTTGAGGGTGAAGGGTGCGCCGATGGTTGGGCTTAGACTTTGGCTGAGAGCTGTCTGTTTCGCCTGCCCAGCGGACAATCTCGGTGAATATTGGGCGACGCTTTGCTTCGGGTAAAGGCAGTAGGGTTTGCCAGAGCGAATAGTAAAAGAACATGCGAGAGCCCGGTGGTGCGGCGTCGGCTTGGGTGGTGCGATCGTGCTGATAATCTGCTTCGCTGTAGTAGGCTGCTTGACCCAAGTCCCAGTGGTGGGTTTCATTGTCAATGGTGAGGGTCAACTGCTGGGGCAAGCGCCCTGGCTGTAGCAGCAGTCTTTCTAAAGCATCCCACCAAAACTCGTCGCTGTTGCCCAAGGTGCCGGTAATCACGAAAACCGTGGCAGGAATGTTATGGCGCTCCAGGATGGGTTTTGCCTGCAGCAGATTGTCGGCATAGCCATCGTCAAAGGTGATGGCAACTGCCCGTTTGGGAATGTTGTGCTGCTTATGGGCTTGGACAAGCTGCTGCAAGCTGAGGGGATGATAGTGCGATTTCAGCACCTCAAGCTGTTCGTCAAAATGTTGGGGACTGACGCTTAAAGCCCAAGGATCTACATCGACATCGGCTACACGGTGGTACATCAAAATCAGTCCCTTGGAAGAGGCTAGCTGCTTTTTTGCCCGTCGAATCATAGGGCGTAAGCGGCCCGTTCCTGGTATTTTCATAGCACTCCTAAAGGTGATGATGCACGGCTACCCCGTGGGATTTATACCCTATCTAGTTGCATGTGATGGTGCATTTGTTCCCTGGGTATTCACAACTTTCACAATCTTAAAGAATGGATTTTGTTATAGAAAAAGACCTCACCCCCAAAACTGCGATGTCTCTATCGAAGCCTGCATCTGTGTTAGAGGCTGCTTTCCTATTCGTCTTTTTAGATGGGGTTGGGTTGGGGACGGCTGGTGTGCACAATCCGCTGTCAGTGTCGGCGGCGATGCCTTTTTTGACGGCATATATGGGGCAGCCTTGGCTGATGGGGGCTGATGTGCTGGGGCCTCAACGTTTACTCAAAGCGATTGATGCTACTTTGGGCGTGCTCGGGTTGCCGCAGAGTGCGACAGGGCAAACGACGATTTATACGGGGCAAAATGCGCCGATGTTTTTGGGGCGTCATCAATCGGGGTTTGCCAATGGGGCTTTGCGCAAGCTGATAGATTGCTATGGGCTGTTTTCTCAGGTACTGGCGCTAGGGCGAACGGCGACGTTGGCGAACGCCTATTCTCCTGAGTATTTTTATGCGATCGCCCGACGGCAAAGGCGCTACTCAGTCTGTACATTGCTGAGCCTGTCGGCAGGAGTACCTTTTCGGCTGCAGTATGAGTATGACCAGGGCGAGGCGATTTTTTGGAATATTGTAGGCACCAGCGCCATTGCTGGTGATGGACGACAGGCGATCTCGCCGCAGGTGGCCGGTGAGCGCTTGGCTAAGCTGAGCGGCCAGTATGGGGTAACGCTGTTTGAGTGCTACCTGTGTGACTATGCTGGCCACCGACAAAGTAGGGCTGAAGCGATTGAGTCCTTGCAGCGGATTGATGCGTTTTGCAAAGTGCGATCGCCCAACTGCCGCAGCATGTCACCCTGCTAGTGACCAGCGACCATGGCAATGTGGAAGATCTTTCGACGAAGCGGCACACCTTAAATCGGGTGCCTTTGCTTGCCATTGGCCCCCATGCAGCAGAATTTGCCTCGGTAAAAGACTTAAGCGGCATTACGCCCCAACTCATATCGCTGATGAGTTCAGGGCGCTAGCAGCTTTGATGAAAATTTTATCAAAAAAGCCAAAAGCAGCCACTGATCACGTCGTTACCAGTCCATTTTCTAAGGCATAGCGGACTAACTCTGTGCGACTGTTGGTACCTGTTTTACCAAATAGACGGCTGACATATTTTTCAACGTTGCGCACCGTAGTGCCCAAGCGACTGGCAATTTCCTTATTCATCAGCCCTTCGGCGACTAAGTTGAGCACATCCTGCTCGCGGGGTGTAAAGTCAATCCGAATGCCGCTGTTATTTTGCTTAATCATGCTGCCGCGCTGGGTGAGCAAGGCTCTGATTTCTTCAATTTGGCGGGCCATTGTGGCCATATCTGGCGTTGCTGAAGGATCGGGTATTTGGGCGGCGCGGCGGTCTATTAAGCTGGTGAGAATGGCAACGAGTTCTTCCGGATCAAAGGGCTTGGCAAGATAGGCGTCAGCGCCCGCTTTGTAGCCTTGAATGCGATCGCTGGTCATCCCTCGCGCCGTCAAAAATACCACCGGCAAAGCCTGAAAGCGCACATCATCGCGCACCTGCTTGAGAAACTGATACCCATCTACTTGGGGCATCATAATGTCGGAAATAAGCACATGAGGCGTTTCCTGCTGCAGCAATTCCCAGCCTTCAGCGGCATTGCTGGCCACCCGCACTGCAAAATTGCTGTCTTCCAAGTAAGCCTGCACTGACTCACGCAGGCCCGGTTCGTCATCTACAAGCAGTACCTTACTGGCGGGACTAGAAGATTTTTGCGTGGAGGTATCTGCCATGGTGTGGTTATCAATAGACTATGCATGAATGGGCTATGTGTAGATAATACCGTCATGCTCACCGCCAAAGAAGCCACAAATCATGCAGAAACCGTACAAGAATGGACGACGCTTAGCTCTAAGATGGTCTTCGATCACCCTTGGTACCGGCTCAGACAAGATACGGTCGCGTTACCCAACGGGCAAATCATCGACGACTATTTTGTTAGTTTGCGGCCTGATATAGCGACAGTTTTACCGATTACAACCGATGGACACATTGTGTTTGTGCGGCAGTATCGCCACGGCATTGGCAAAATTTTACTGGAGTTACCAGCAGGCACCTTCGATCTTGGGGAAGAACCTTTGGCTGTCGCTCAGCGCGAATTGGCAGAAGAAACCGGATATGTCGCAGAGCAATGGTCAGAAATTGCCACTTTTTATAACAATCCCGTCAAGCAAAATAACCGCATTCATTTATTCAAAGCTCAGGGCGCACAACGCCTCAGACAGCAGCAGCTAGATGCCACAGAAGATATCGAAGTGGTGCTCAAGCCCATAACGGCGGTTCCCGATTTGATTGCCACAGGCGAGATCTGCGTGGCAGGCAGCCTCACGGCATTGCTGCTAGGGCTAGGAGAAGCCTTCAAGTGAAGTACTTTTAAGCCAGCCGACAGGCAATCCTAAAATCAATTGATGCGACGGCAACCGCTCATGCCAAAGGGTTGTATTGTTCTAAATCTTGGCCACGTCCAGAACTGGAGTTTTGCCCTAGGGAAAGCGACAGGCTTTAACTTAGACATCGATGATGCCGAGGCTCCAAAACTCGGGACTGTTAACAATCCTCTATAATCCGCTCGGAATACCGGGGATTATGGCAAGATCTACTGAGAAGTTTTCTATAGACCACAGGTCAGACAGCTTGACTGTGAGTAAGCTTTTTTAGCAGGCACTCACATTTTCACTCAAGATACACGTACCTTCCCATAGGTATCCATAGGTAACCGATTAGGTAATTCGAAACATGACACTTCAACTAGGCGATATAGCCCCTGATTTTTCGCAAAAGTCCTCTATGGGCGACATCAACTTTCACGAATGGGCAGACGATAGCTGGGTTGTACTCTTTTCGCACCCCGCTGACTACACCCCTGTGTGCACGACTGAGCTTGGCTTGGTTGCCTCTCTGCAAGATGAATTCAAAAAGCGCAATGTCAAAACGATCGCGCTCAGCGTCGATGGTGTTGAATCTCACCAAGGCTGGATTAAGGATATTGACGAGACCCAAAATACAACGGTTAACTATCCTATTTTGGCCGATGACGACAAGAAGGTCGCCACGCTGTACGGAATGCTTCACCCTGAGTCGAGCACGGGTAACACCTTGACAGTGCGCTCAGTGTTTGTCATTGACCCTAACAAAAAGATTCGTCTGACCATTACGTATCCTGCTAGCACAGGCCGCAACTTTGATGAGATTTTGCGGGTGATTGATTCTTTGCAGCTTACGGACTATCACAAGGTTGCGACGCCAGGTAATTGGCAAGATGGCGGTGATTGTGTGGTGGTTCCTTCTATTTCTACCGAAGATGCGAAGAAGCAGTTTCCTAAAGGGGTGACCGAAGTGAAACCTTACCTGCGGATGACGCCCCAGCCTAACAAGTAAGCAGTTTAAGATTTTTCGCAAATTTTGAATTGTGCTGATCAAGACAACGCGCTGGGAGATCTGACTCACAGCGCGTTGTTCTGTTTTGTAGCGCTTGTTTGGTTGATTTGTTTGTTGTTTATTCATCATCTGGTTATTTCAGATTCATGTCAGTATGAAAAGTCTTAAACCTTTGATTGGATTTGCTCTGGTGGTCGCTGTGATTATGGTGGGCTTTGTAGAAGTGAGCCAATGGTTAGTGTTCGTTTTTGGGGTGCTGTTTACGGCGGCCTATATCAACGGTAAATGGCCGATTTGGGCTGATTTGTTTGGCCAGCACGATGGTGTGGCTACGACGCCGATAGACTATCGCAAATTATTTCAGTGCTTATTGGCTACCTATGCTGTTGAGACTATTATTGTGTTTGCGCTCTATTGGCTCGGTCGAGGGACGGCAGGCTTACTTTGAGTCGGTCGTTGAGGGGGCGCTGTCGGAATTGGCTTTATACAGCACTGTTTCTTGGTGATGCAAAGTGGTCATGGCCACTTCCCAAGGAAAGGTAAACGACTGAAATGATTCAGGTGAGATCTTGTCTACATCGAGATCGATGACAACCTGCCGTAAAATTGAAAATAGCTCTTTTCTAAGCGTTTGCAGCTCTTGCAGGGTGACGGCGTTTTCGACCTGTTCCAGCAAGGCTAGGATTTCTAAGTTGTAGTCATCGGCTCGATTTTTTTGTCGGCCAATTAACCATAGGCGAAACTGCCAAATGCCCGAAATTCCTAAAATACTCAGGGATAAGAGCAGGCCCATGGTCTCGGCATATCGCACGAAAAAAGGCGGTTCGTCTTGAGTGTAGTAAGCTTTAGCGCCGGGATGAAGCGGAAACCCGAGGTTTTGGCTCGCTTCGGGAGCCTGAATGCTGGCGGCGCGAGGGTTGAGGGTAATCAGCTCGTTGCGATGTTCGTACAGGATGGCGGTAATCGCTTTGACGACTTCGGGATGGACGTCTTTGTGGGCAACGAGCAGGGCGCTGACTGAAATGACAGGCAGATCCTGGGGCGGCACGGGCAGGCTGCCGTCGTAACTGCCTTGGGGAATGAGGGTCGGTTCTAGGTAGGGTTGGGTGAGCTGTAAGGCACCGACCTGTTGAATGGGAATAAGCTGGAATTGGGCGGTCTTGAGTAATTCGGCGACGGCTGGATTGCCGAGGCCGATGATCCGAAATAGGGCATCGACGTTGCCTTGGCGTAACGCTTCATGGGCTTCGTCGGCAGCCATGGGCTCGGCGCTGAAGTCCGATGCTTGCAGGCCGTAATGATTTGCCAAAGGCCAAAATAATTCGTAGGAACCGCTGCCGATGGGCATTAGGGCGATGCGTTTGTCTTTAAGGTCGGCCATACTTTGCAAGTTGGCTGTTTTGCGGGCAATTAGATGAAATAGCTCGGGGTAAAGCTGGGCGACAGCGCGGACATTGGGCTGTACGGGGGTGTTGCTTTGCACGAGGGCCATGTCTACGGTGTGGCTTTGGAGGCTGTCCATGTTTTGTTTGGAGCCTGGGGTTTCGAGTACTTCGATCTGAATGTTGGGGGTGTGTTTTTGGCTGACTTGGGCGATCGCTTTACCAAAGGCATAGTATTCACCTGTAAGGCCACCGGTTGCGAGCCGAACGGTGTAAATGTGCTGGCGCGATCGCACTAACAAGACAGCGCAGACCACGGTTGCTAACACGCTCAATCCAATCAATGCCAACTGCCCCGCATAGCCATCGCGAATAGCGGCTTTTACCTGTTTTTTCAATTTCTCCATCCCATCCTTATGAAGAATGGTTTAAGCATATCGCGGTTCTCGGATGCCTATCTCTGGAGAGTGGAGCTGCTGTGGTGTAAAGGTTTGGTCTACATCAGTTTGGTCTGCATCAGTTTGGTCTACATCAGTTTTGTCTACATGATGGGGACTTACATCATGGGAGACTTACATCACGCGTTATTTTGGCCAACTGAGTCAGATGATGTTGGGTTGAGTGTTCTGTCTGAGCGGGTAAGACCAGCGTAAAGGCTGTCTGCCCTTTAGGGGTTGTCTCTAGCCGCAGCTCTCCGTTGTGGGCCCTGGCAATTTCTCTCGATAGGCTAAGGCCCAATCCAAACCCTTCGCTTTTGCGGCTACGGGCAAGATCACCACGGTAAAAGCGATCAAAATGCGATCGCGCTCTGCTGGTGGAATAGTGCGAGAGGCATTGGCTACGGTCACCTGCACCGTTTTTTCTCCTGACGGCCTACGACCGAGAGCCATTTTGTTGCCGATCCTTCCGGTAAATTGTACTTAATCGCGTTGTCAATCAGGTTTTGCAAGACTTGGGTCAGTAAGTCGCGATCGCCTTTTACCCATAGCCCTTGATCCAAATCGAGTGTGACCGGTAAATCAGGTGCCAATAGCTCAATATCTTCATTCAAAACTGATAAAATTTCGGCCAAATTGACCGGCACTCGGCGCAAACTCATTTGACCTGCATCCGCCAACGACAGCAGCAGCAGCTTGCGCACAATGGTACTCAGTCGAGAAACTTCATCCATTAAATTGCTCAGACTCTGCTGCAGTTCTGAGCCCGGTTCAGCCTTTTGCATCACCAGCTCTAGCTCTCCGCGCAAAATCGCTAGCGGTGTTTTGAGTTCATGGGCCGCATCGCCGCTAAATCGAGAAGACTGCCTAAAGCTGCGCTCTAATCGCGTCAGCATTTGGTTAAAGACTTCAATCAATTCCACAAATTCCACATCTGCCCCCCCTAACGGTACCTGTTGATCTAGCCCGGTGGCCGTCACCTGCTTAATCACACTGGTCAGCTTCTGGACAGGCTTTAAGGCGCTGCCTGAGAGCACCCAGGCCCCGATAGCAATCATCAACAACGTACTAGGAATGGCCACAAGGAAAATATTGCGGATGACAGCCATGTCTTGATCAATGGTTTGCAGACTGACCGCGATCGCGCTCTTGCCAGCCTCAGAATTGACAATACCAATGCGCCAACTCCCCGTCGCCGTTTGCCGAGTAGAAACTTGCGTGGCCCTGCTGCCGGGGGTGACGCTAGCCACCGCATCTGCTGCCACCTTGTCCGCCAGATCTTCACCGACCGTAGAAAGCAACAGCCCGACATCTAGGGGAATATTACCCAACTGCGCTTCACTCACCGAATAGTGTAAGGTTTGCCCCTGCCCATCGACCGCAACAAATGTAATAGGCGTATTCAGTTGGGTTTCTAGCTCACGGGGCAGCTCAGCGCCAAAATCGGGCCACCATTCGGGCTCTCTCACTACAGCCATGCGCGACAGTTGACTTTTGAGCTTGGCATCCAAGCTACTGACTTTTGCCACATATATCAGCCGCCAAGCCACCAGCCCGAACCCTACCAGCGCCCCACCTGCTAGCGCCACCGACAGTAGCGCAATCCGTAAGCGAAAAGACCCCAAATTCACTTAGTTTCTCTCCAGTTCTTGTGAAGGGTTTGTTGGCTGTTGTCCGTTTGCTGATGGGCTGCGGCAAAAACGGGCTGCGGCAAAAAGGGCGACTGTAACAACAGGCTACTGCTGAGATAATCGTTTCACATCTTGGCTCTCTAATAAGGCATGGATTTTAGCGAGTCGCTCGGGAATGGTGGCCGCATGGGGGCTGTGACGGAGACTGTCGCTGAGGTCGTATTCGCTTAGCTTATTGGCCTTGTAGCCAGGAAACCAATGGCCGCCGCTGCCCAACAGATTGTAGCGAGCTTGGGCATATTCTTTCATGTCAAAAGCTTCAATCAAGTTGCCCAGCCAAAGGGCCATGGGGATGTTGATTTGGCCAGGAGTAGAGCGAATATCAGGTAAGCCCTCTTGCCAAGTTCGGTACCAATTTTCGCCCAGCGTTGCGATCGCCCTTGCTTCCAACCGCTGCAAAATTGGCGGCAGCACTTCATCTGCCTGAGCCAGTAACGGCAACACCTTTAAATGCTCATCAAAATCTCCAGGTTTCGCGGCCCCTAAGCTGAGCGTATGCACCTGCGGATGACTGAGGCAAAACAGATCGTTAAACACCATAGGACTCAAGGGTTTGCACAGGGCTACCAAGCGCTGGGGCGGGTTGTACAAATGGCCGCCTTTATCCGAAGGACTGATGATAAAAACGCCCATATCGCGCTCACGAGCCGCTTCGATGGCCCGCCAGTTGTCCTGAAAAATGTAGTACCAATGAATATTCACATAGTCAAACAGATTGGTTTCTATGGCATCGACAATCACCTGGGTCGGGCCATGGGTGGAAAAACCAATGTGGCGAACTTTACCCTGCGCTTGGAGCTGCTTGGCAACCTCGACACAGCCACCAGGACGGACACTGTGCGCTAAGGTTTCAGCGTTGTTGATGCCGTGGAGGCCGAGCAAATCGACATAGTCAAGCTTGAGATTACTGAGGGAGGTTTCGACGGTGTTAAGAAAGTCTTGAGGATCAGGTTTGGGGGAGACTTTGGTTTGAATAATCAGGCGGCTGCGATCAAAGTTGGGCAACACCTGACCTAGCTGAATTTCAGACGTGCCATAGCCCCGTGCTGTTTCGATATGATTAATCCCAACAGCCAATGCCCGATGGATGGTTGCCGCCAAGTTGTCCTGATTTTTTTGGGGAATATCAGCCGGTGGGACATCTTGCCAAGAATGCTGATAGCGCATTCCTCCGCAGGAAAAGACAGGCATTTGTAGTTCAGTGCGACCAAAGCGACGATAGAGCATTCGATAAAAATGAAGATAGGCAACATGAGGTTGGTTTGATTGTAGTCAATGATCGCGAAAAGCTGGGATGTCCAAAAGCTGACTGTTAGACAATGGGCCAGATGACAGCCTCTCGAACTGTCGGCCAACCGTTTGGGCAATGTGGTGGTGCTCGAAGCGATGGGCGGCAGCTTTGGGGTCGCTTTTGCAAGCGTGCGATGACCTTGATGGGTGACTTGAGCAATGGCCAGATCACATTCATACAGGGCTAAAAATTGCCGGAGGTTAGCAAGACCATGCCATTTTTTTCGAGGTATAGCAAAGTAAGGATGCATTCTGACTTTGTCTTGGTGAGCATTCCTTGTCTTGGTGAGCATTCCTTAGCGCCGTACGACGACGCAGGGTCTCACCGCTGTCTTGGTGAGCATTCCTTAGCGCCGTACGACTAGCAGCAGCTCACTCGACTAGCAAAAAAAATCAAACTGTTTGTTAAACAAGAGAGATAT
>JAAUPS010000414.1 GCA_012033015.1 Phormidesmis sp. RL_2_1 | reverse complement strand
GCGGGCATACCCATGTCCCCTATGTGCGTACGCTCAGCGACGGGCAGCTCCAAATACGAGTGGTTAATGAAGACGAGCCTGCCTCCAAAAGCACATCAAATCAATCCTTCAAGCAAGGCTCTGTGGGTCAAAGTTGTCAAACGCTCACCACGCCTTTAAAGCGCATTATCAATGCCGGTTCTGTTGGCGAACCGCGCCACGGCAAGCCCCAGGCCACCTACGTCATTTACGACATGCTCAGCGAGCAAACGAGCTTTCGCGAAGTCAATTACGACTATGCTCAAACCTGCGCTGCCATAATTGACAAAGGGTTGCCGCCTATTTTTCCTGGCGGTTATCCCAGGGACTGGAATTTGCTGAAAAAGCCGACGATCCCGCCCACATTTGCGAGCGTTAATTTTCTCTTTATTCTTTCACGGAATTTGTTCTTTTGCGGAAATAGTGGCTATGGTCTGGGCAATTCTTAGCGGCATTGAGGGCAACTTAGCCGCTTACAAAGCAGTGCTACAAGATATTCAACAACAGCGCGTCAGCGTAGAAGAACTCTACATTTTAGGCGATTTGATTGGCCCTCGGGCAGAATCGGAAGCACTGGTGCAGTTTGTTCGGCAGCAGCGCTCTCTTCCTCCCCAAATCTGTCTGGGCTGGTGGGAAGAACAACTCTTCAACCTTCACGCCTTGAGACACGATCCGGATGCGTTAGCGCTCAAAGAGAAATATGGAACAGAAGCCATTGAACAACTTTGGAATGCGGTTTCTCGTGATACAACAAACTGGCTGCGCGGTTTAGACTTTGGCTTTTTTGAGCTAGACTGCCTGCTCATTCACGGCAGCACCCTCGGCTGTGATGACGAACTCACCCCAAACACCGACCCACTCACGTTGCTTGATCGGCTGCTCCGCACCGATGCAAATTCTCTCTTTTGCGGACGCTCCGGACTAGCCTTTCAATATCAGCTATCCGAGGCTCAAGTGACCTCCACCGTCGAAACCTTAGATACGATGCAGAATCATAGCACTCCGCAGCAGCATAGCCTGAAGCCCCGACAAATTGTTGGCGTAGGTAATGTAGGCCGCATATCTGGTCATGCCAGCTACACCTTATACAATCCCAACACAGGCACCATTCAGTTTCAACAGGTGCCCTATCGCGAATTGCGCAGTCCGGTTTCAACCTCTCGGGGAAAGGGCTTTGCATAGATCAATAGTCCAAACAACGGGTTTCATCAGTTAGCTGAACCCTTTCTTACCTGCCCTTTGAGAGAATTCATCAATACTTTATATTTTCATCCATACTTTCCTATAAATTGATAATGATAATCATTCTTATTCACGAGGTCAATCCATGCTTGAAAACGGGATGCTTGAAAATAGTAAGGTGCCTTGCTCCAGCGCGGAGCTAATGACTGGCAACACTACAGCGCGTCAGCGTCGCAGTGGTAGATGTTACGTTCCCATTGCAGTGGGAATGGGCTTAGCTTTGGGGCTGGCTCAGTCGGCTTCGGCAGTTACATTCCGAACCGAATGGACTGGACAGATTCTGGGATATCAGGCGGAGGGAACCTTCAGCTACGACCAAACCCAGAACTATACAGACGGTATCGTCCGGCGAGATGACCTCACAGATTTTGACATCTCCTTCTTTGACCCAGACGGTAACTTAATTAAGACCTTCGAAGACAATCACCTGAACTACGCTGGTTTCAACTTTAATTTCGACACCCGTACTCAAGAAATCCTGCAAGAAGGCTTTTACGACGAGCCCAACGGCATCGATATTGGTGAGTTCACAGTTCCGCTCGATGGCGCAGGGCAGCCCCTTTTCGCTAGGGAGCAACCCACTGGCGCAACAGGGCTGAATTTCTGGTCAGCAGCGCCAGCTCCAAATGGAGAACCCATCCCTCACGTTCACCTAACGGATTTTGGTGATGAATTTCCCGATTTGCCAGTGGGCTTTATCGATACCCATTTAGATGTTGCTTTTTTTTACCCGCACTCGCTCTCAGCTATTAGATGACCCTAGTGCGGGCGAACGGATTGGGCAGAGAATGATAGCGACCCAGGTGCCGGAACCTGGCCTATTGGGAGGAATATGTGCGATCGCGCTGCTATTAAATGGTTGGCGGCGGCAGCGATTTCTGTCCTGATAGCGTTGACAAAACCTTTTTCAACGCAATATTGCTATTTACTATCGTTTGACTACAATGCTGAGAACAATGTTGATTGTTGGTGGTGCCCTCCCGCTGGCTACCCTGCACCTTTTTCAATCCTATGCCCGCCCATGCGTTTTTCCTTATCGCTACGACATTACCGATTTAGGAACGCTGGGAGGTGCTTCATCCTTGGCCTACGGGCTCAATGAAGTAGGCGATGTTGTTGGTGTAGCAGAGAGTCCAGATGGTATTGACCGCGCTTTTGTTTGGTCAAACGGCAGGATGAGGGCACTACCTGATTTGGGCTTTGGTGGCGTTGCTTACGGCATCAACAACAACGGCGACATCACGGGTGCAATTGATACTGGACTAGATTATGTTCGCCCCTGGGATGGCCGTAGCAGCAGCATTGACAACGTTGCGCTTTGGCAGGCCAACCAGCTAGTCAATCTAGGGAATCTAGGCGGACTCCCCCGAGGAGAAGGGCGATCAATCGCTGAAGATGGATGGATTGTTGGGACTGCCAGCGCTCCCTTGCCAGGTGTTCCTGAAGAGGATATTTGGCAGCGGGCCTTTGTCGCTGTGCCCGACAATCTTGCTTTAAACGATGCTGGGGCTTTTCCCGGAGACATTCGCAGCTTTATCTTTGATCTCAATACGGCGAAACAAGCTCCTGGTTTTAGTGTCAGCGATAATCGTGGCGGCCCAGCAGAAACCGCTGCTGGACTGTGGCAGTTCGATCCAGACGGCTCAATTCGATCAATCACCCCACTTGCGGCCTTAGCGCCTGACCAAACGAGTGTTGCTTTGGGTATTAACGACGCGGGTGAAGTCGTTGGGCGCAGCGCCACTGCTGACGGACAGGATGTAACCGTTTATTGGGGGGGCGGGGAAACTTCACCTGAGCTGTTGCCAGTACTCATAGAAAATCCAGGAACCTACGTACGCGCTTGGCAAATTAACAACCAGTCTTTAGCGGTGGGTGAGCTGCGAAATGCCACCGACACGGAGCGATTTGCAACACTCTGGGCAAAAGACGCCAATGAATGGCGAAACATTGACCTGCAAACGTTAATCCCTACAGACAGCGGCTGGGATCTCTCTGGCGCACTGTCGATCAATGAGGCTGGACAGATTGTTGGATACGGTGCTGT
>JAAUPS010000026.1 GCA_012033015.1 Phormidesmis sp. RL_2_1 | reverse complement strand
TAATGGATGCATTCTTGCTTTGATCTTGGTGAGCATTCCTTAGCGCCGCCAAGCGACGCAGGGTCTCACCGCTGTCTTGGTGAGTTAGCCGCTGCTAGTCCAGGCTTCTAGCGATTACTATTGTCCTAGCTAACTCGACAGAGGCTTATAGGAGCCAAAAATTGGATGCAAACGCTTATTTTGTACAGCAAGCCAGGATGCCATCTGTGTGAAGGATTGCAAGAAAAGCTAGAGACTCTGCCCCTTCAGTTGGAGGTGCGAAATATTACTGAAAACGAAACTTGGTTTCAAAATACCAGTACGAGGTGCCTGTACTCTGTCATTTGAGCCAAGCTACAGAACGGCTGCTGCCACGGATATCGCCTCGGGCTTCAACCCAGCAGGTGGCGCAAATAATACAGACACAGATAGGCCCCTTTGAGGCATAATCTCAGGTGAATTTGATTGCTGAGGAGGGGGATTGACGCTGGAGGGCCGATGAGCTTGCAGTGTCTCTCTTCGATGCAGCCTACAGCTTTTAAATCTATGGCATCTATAGCATTGTTCGCTTGGCTGAGGTCCAGCATACTGGCTGAAACCACTAGGGGACAATGGGCCAAGCGACGCGCGTGTATCCGTTGGCGTAGTCTCGCTGTCGGCGTTATGCATCCGGCACATGCTATAAACCGACGGCATTTAAACTTACAGAAGAGAGTGACAGATATGCTGCTAAAAGATCTATTGTCCTGTTTGACGCCAATGGGGTTGACGGTGTCTGAGGCCGTGGCAAACCATCCTAATTGGGAGCAGGAAGTCACTGGCCTATCGGCTAATTCTCAGGCGATCGCACCGGGAGATCTGTTTATTGGGATGCCGGGTACTCGTGTAGATGGGGGTGAGTTTTGGCCTAGCGCCATCGAAAAAGGTGCGATCGCCGCCTTGATCTCGCCCCAAGCGCTCAGTGCCAAACCGGTGACCAATGGCGCGCTTGTCATCCCCACTCCTGCGGATCCTGAGGCCATTCCTCAGTTTTGCGCCGATCTGGCTGCCGCCTTCTATGGCCAGCCTGCTCAAGCGATGAATATGGTTGGCGTCACTGGCACCAACGGCAAAACCACCACCACCCATCTGATTGAGTACTTTTTAAATCAGGGCCAACAAAAAACAGCCCTCTTAGGAACGCTCTACACCCGCTGGCCTGGATACGAAAAAACGGCTGTCCACACCACGCCTTTTTCTATTGATCTTCAAAAAGAGCTGGCGAGTGCCCATCAGGCAGACTGCCAAAACGCAGTGATGGAAATAAGTTCCCATGCCTTGGCCCAGCACCGGGCTTGGGGCATTCCCTTTGAAGTTGCTGTTTTCACCAATCTCACCCAAGATCACCTCGACTATCACAAAGATTTGGATGATTATTTTGAAGCAAAAGCGCTGCTCTTTGGCCCTAATTATTTGCAGGGGCGTGCCATTATCAATCAAAAAGATGCCTACGGACAAAGGCTGATTGAGCGGCTGAGCCCCGATCAGGTATGGACTTACAGCACTGATAACCCGAGCGCTGACCTGTACACCGAGGATCTCAGCTATGGGCCAACTGGGGTGAGCGGTATGTTGTGTACGCCTAAGGGGCAGGCTCGATTTACCTCACCCTTGGTCGGCCAATTTAATTTAGAGAACCTGATGGCGGCAGTCGGAGCGGCCCTGCATTTGGGCATGGCGCTGACCGATATTGTCACCGCGTTGCCTAATTTCACAGGTGTACCGGGTCGCATGGAACGGGTTCAAGTGGGCGCTGAGCAAGACATTAGTGTCATTGTGGACTATGCTCACACCCCTGATAGTTTGGAAAATGCCCTGAAAGCAGCGCGCCCTTTTATTCGTGGGCAGTTGATTTGTGTCTTTGGCTGTGGCGGCGATCGCGATCGCACCAAGCGGCCTCAAATGGGGCGCATTGCTTACGAGCAGTCCGATCGGGCGGTGGTTACTTCTGACAATCCTCGCACTGAAGATCCTGAGCAAATTTTAAAAGATGTCGTGGCCGGAATTGATGGGCCGTTGGCCAGTGAGCAGGTGGTGTGCGATCGCGCTGAAGCAATCTACAGCGCTATTCTTCAAGCCCAACCGGGCGATGGCATCATCATTGCAGGCAAAGGCCACGAAGACTATCAAATTTTGGGCACTGAAAAAATTCACTTTGACGATCGAGAACAGGCGAGAGCCGCTCTTAGCCAAAGGCTTGCAGCCCAGATTTAGTCAATCATCGTGGCCTATTTCAAGAGAAATTTGGTAGATGTCGCGTTTGGAGAGGGTGGTGCGCTGGGCCAGTTGGCGGCTAGCTTCGGCGCGGGAGAGCCCTTGGGCAAGGAGGTGATGGAGTTCGGCGGTCATTTCGGCGGTTGACAGGGTGAGGCGGCGCAGGGGGGAAGGGGCGATGACCACTGTAAATTCTCCTTTGGGCGCAACCGTCTGATAATGCTGTAGCGCTTCGGCAAGGGTGCCTCGCCAAAACTCTTCGTAGCGTTTGGTCAATTCACGGGCCAAGGTGACTGAGCGATCGCAAGACAGTGCGGCTGCCAATTCTGTCAGGGTTTTGATCAGCCTATGGGGGCTTTCGTAGAGCACAACTGTTCTAGATTCGCTTTTAAGCGCGCAGATCCGTTCTTTGCGAACTTTGCCTTTGCTGGGCAAAAACCCTTCAAAGACAAAGCGATCGCACGGTAATCCGGCAGATGCGATCGCCGCGATAACGGCTGATGGCCCCGGAACGGGCACAACGGAGAGGCCCTCGGCAACGCAGGCACAAACCAGCTCATAGCCAGGATCAGAAATTCCGGGCATTCCGGCATCGCTGACCAGCGCTATGGCCTCTTTCGCCACTAACCGTGCCACTAGTTGGGGAATTCGCTGCTGCCGGTTGTGATCGTGATAGCTGATTTGAGGCGTGGTAATTTGAAAATGTTGCAGCAGCTTGCCCGTATGGCGAGTATCTTCAGCCGCAATCACATCAGCACTTTTGAGAATGCGAATGGCCCGCAACGTGATGTCTTCCAAATTGCCAATGGGGGTGCCCACTAAGTACAGCGTGCCGGGTTGAATCCCGCCATTTTCAGGCTCAAAATCTATCACAGCGTCAGCGCTTCCAGCGATTTGGCAAGTAAGCTTTATAGTGAAATCCTAATAGTGAAATCCTACCGCAGCAAGCAATTACTCCAAAGCAAGAGCACAACAAAAGGCAGCTATGGCCAAAAAGCACGGACTCTTTGTCGGCATGACCACCCTCGACTGTATCTATCAGGCCGAGCATCCGCCTGCTGCCGATGAAAAAGTCACTGCCGATAAAAACCTCCTGGTTGCGGGCGGCCCTGCGACCAATGCAGCGGTTGCCTTTGCCCAACTCGGTAGCAGTAAAGCCGGTGGCAACACCGCTACGCTAGTTTCTGCACTAGGCAGGCATCCCCTCACCATGCTGCTCCTAGAAGATTTGCAAGCATACGGGGTAACGCTGACAGATTTATCCCCCATGCGACTTGAACCCCCCCCGGTCTCATCGATTGTCGTTACCGCCACCACAGGAGAGCGAGCGGTTGTCGCCAGTCATACCTCAACTTTGCAGGTAGAGCCTAGCCCAGTATCCGCTGAGATTTTAGAGGGGGTCAACGTGGTTTTGATCGACGGGCATCAAATGGCGGTCAGTACCCAGATCGCTGCATGGGCTAAGGCTAAGCAAATTCCTGTGGTGATTGATGCCGGTAGCTGGAAACCTGACTTTGAATCAGTGTTGGCGCTGGCCGATGTGGTGGTGGCCTCGGCCAACTTTTTCCCGCCAGAGTGTTTGAGTACTGACGATGTCTTTGAGTACTTGCAGTGCTTGGCTGTGCCCCAAATGGCCATTACCCGAGGGAGCGATCCTATTTTGTACCGCTGTGCTCACGAAAGCGGCGAAATTGAGATACCTCAGATCAAGGCTGTAGATACACTGGGTGCTGGCGATATTTTTCACGGTGCATTTTGCCACTTTTATCTGAGCCATCGTTTCCAAGAGGCTTTGCTCAAGGCCAGTCGGAGTGCTGCTTTTGCCTGTCAACATTGGGGTACGCGTGACTGGACCAAAATTTATCGGATCACAGATGCGGCGGTAGATGAAGCTGATGGGCCAGATGAAGCTGATGGGCCAGATGAAGCTGATGGGCCAGATGAAGCAAGCGCAAATTAGTGTCTGTCTATCCGGCAATGGGGGCTTTTGCCCTGTAGAGTGTCCTAAGATTATTCGGGCTTAAGAGTAACGGAAACTATCGCTATGCCATTTGAGAAAGAAAAAGAAGTTGCGATCGCCGCCGCCCTTCACGCTGCCACTATTTGCGAGCAAGTGCGTCAGACCATGGTGCCTGAAGCCATAGAAAAAAAAGACAAAAGTCCGGTAACGGTGGCTGACTTTGGTGCTCAGGCAGTGGTGTGCAAGGCTCTAGCTGAGGCGTTTCCGGATGATCCGGTCGTGGGCGAAGAAGACGCAGGCGAACTCAAAACCCCTGAAATGGCCGCCCGTTTGCAGCAGGTGAGTGACTATGTCAAGCAGGTCATACCGGCGGCCACGCCTGAAGCCGTCACCCGGTGGATTGACCATGGCAATGGCAAGGTTGCCAGTCGCTATTGGACGCTGGATCCGATCGATGGCACCAAAGGCTTTTTACGCAAGGATCAATATGCGGTGGCTTTGGCCATGGTGGCTGATGGCGATATTCAAGTCGGGGTATTGGCCTGTCCGGCACTGACGCTAACGCTAAAAGAGGGACCTGCAACCGGTATTTTGTTTGTGGCCGTGCGCGGAGAAGGGGCAACCATGCAGGCGATCCATGGCGGTAGTCCCGAACCGATTAGGGTGACTAGTTCTAGCGATACGGCGCATTTTCGCTTTGTCGAAAGTGTCGAAGCAGGGCATGGTGATCAGAGCTTGCAAAGCGCAATAGCCCAGGCCGCTGGCATCACCACCGACTCTATGAGGATGGACTCTCAGGCCAAATATGGCGCAGTCGCCTCAGGCAATGCCGTGCTTTATCTGCGCCTGCCTTCGCCCAAGTATCCAGGCTACCGAGAGAAAATTTGGGATCATGCGGCGGGTGTGATCGTGGTAGAAGAAGCTGGGGGTCGGGTGACAGATATGTATGGTCAGCCGCTGGACTTTTCAAAGTCCGACCGATTAGAGACAACCGGTGTCGTTGTCAGTAATGGCGAAATTCATGACCAGGTTTTAGCCGCCCTTATAGACCAAGAGTAGGCCAAAGCGTGGGCCAAAAGGTGCGATCGCTACTCTCCAGGTAGCCTAATAAACTGACCGCCAATCCCGATAGTTCTGAATGTTTTGAAGTTACCTATCCGGGTCGTATAAACACTGCATAGCAGTAGATTTGTGCGATCATCAGTGCTCATATTCGTCACCCCTTTAAGAACAGGATTCAGAACCTTGCCAGCTCCAGAAACAAAAGATTTGCAGGCATCTTGAGCAGGCATTCTCGCAAAAGGCGGTGTAATTTCAAGGTTTTCGTGGACTCTGTCACACTCTTTTTTTACTTGCTCAGGTAGCCAAGTAGCAGCATATTCTGTATAAGCTGCTTTATTTGGATTTGTCAGCATTAAGCCCAAAGTGCCTGCGATGAGGCAACTGAAAATGATTTTGTCTTTTTTACTTAAATGGGATGCTTTGCTGACAACACATGTCTGGGCTTTGCGAAGAGTCTCTGAAAGTTTCATCATTTGCTCCAAAGGTTGCTCCAAAGGTTGCTCCAAAGGTGGTGAGATGCGAAAAGGTCGAAGTGTTAAAAGGATTGGAATATAGCGTCTTAAGAGCCAATATTAAGGGCCAATATTAAGGGCCAATATATTAAGAAAGCCTATGTAACCTTCGTGTCCTTAAAAACAGATCCAGTGAACGTA
This sequence comes from Phormidesmis sp. RL_2_1, assembly GCA_012033015.1. Taxonomy (GTDB): domain Bacteria; phylum Cyanobacteriota; class Cyanobacteriia; order Phormidesmidales; family Phormidesmidaceae; genus Phormidesmis. The sequence goes on along the minus strand of JAAUPS010000026.1, from coordinate 26,792 downwards.
GGCCCGTTTCCGCATAGACATACTTTTGCCCAGTCAATTAATTTTGTGTCGAATTTAACAAGTTCTATTGTGCTGAGCACAAGCGCCTTTATTTGCCGTTTAATGTAAGGTGCAATTTTAATCGGGTGCTGCTTTGGCAAATACAAGGTCTGTGGTACAGGTTGCTCCCAATAGCTTTGAGGATCGAGACCACTTTTATCCGCGGGTGCTGAATGCCAGATCGCACCCCATGGTGAAGTATTTTTTCAGCTTAGGAAATGAGCGCATTGCCGATCGCTACCTACACCTACACCCCGAAGTAGATCCGCAGGCAGTACGTCAGGTGTTAAGCCTCAAAACCAAATACTTTCGCTGGGGCGGCGCTGATTTGTTTCCGGTAACGACAGACGATGGTTCGCGTCGGGTCATTGTAATTGAAACCAACTCTTGCCCTTCCGGCCAAAAGTCCATGCCTTTTGGTGAAGATGCCCATCAAGATAGTGGCTACCGAACGCTGCTAGAGCGCACTTTTTTACCCATGCTCAAGCGGCGAGGATTGCCCGAGGGTGCATTGGCAGTCATTTACGATAAAAACGAAATGGAAACCTCTGGCTATGCAGCTATGCTAGCTGACATCACCGGAGAGCCCGTTTGGTTTGTGCCCTGCTTTCAAGATGATGAAAATTTACCGGTGCGCTTTACCGATGGCGTACTCGAAATTCGTCCACCCGCCGATGGCTCAACAGATGATGCACAGTCTGAGTGGATTCCTATTCGCGCTGCCTTTCGCTACGTCACCCAAAGGCCCTGGAGTCGCATTCCCATTCTCACACGCACTGCTATTTTAAATCCGGTGCTGGTGTGTCTCAGCGGCGGACGCAATAAGCTGATGGCCGCGAAAGCCTACGATTTTTATAACGCTGAGCTGCAGTCTACGGGGCTGATGATTCGCACCCCCGAGACGATTTGGGATGTGAACAAAAATGAGGTGCCGCTATGGGTGGAGCGGATGGGCGGCATCGCGGTGGTCAAAGATCCTTACAGCAATGCCGGTCAAGGGGTATATACCCTCACCAATGCCAAAGAGCTGGCGGACTTTATGCACATAGACTTTCGCTTTGATCGCTTTATTGTCCAAAGTTTGGTGGGTAATTCTGGCTGGAGTTCGGATACTAAGCAGGGCCGTTTCTATCATTTAGGAACATTGCCCGATAAGCGACAGGCAATTTATGTGGCGGATTTGCGAATGATGATCGGTATCGGCCCAGCAGGGGCTTATCCGGTCGCGAGCTATGCCCGCCGTGCCCGCCAGCCTCTGACACCGACTTTAGATGGCACTATGGCGTCATGGGATATGCTGGGCACCAATCTATCGGTAAAAAAAGAGGACGGGTCTTGGCTTAGTCAGTCGGAGCGGCTGCTGCTGATGGACAGTCGCGATTTTAATCAGCTAGGCATTAGCATTGACGATTTGATTGAGGGCTATTTGCAAACGGTGCTGTCGGTGATTGCTATCGACAAAATGGCCCAAAAGTTGATTACCCAAAAGGGCACTTTTCGCCGTAAGCTATTTGCTTCACTCAACCCGGATCCGGCCTTTGTGGCTGATATTGGCCTTTGAGTATTGAGTAATTGAGTATTGAGCATTAGCTTTGCAAGTTCCTCAGCACAAGTGACCCTAAACAGTAATGACTAGCCGCCCGTCTTTTGATTTTCCCGGTGCTTATATTATTGATGAGCTGGATATCGAGCAGCTCCCTCAGGGTACTTGTACCAAAGTAATGGTGAATTTGATTCATGACGGGTTAGGGCGATCGCTGCGCCTGCCTGTCATGATTGGCCGAGGGAAACACCCTGGCCCTGTCTTGGGCCTCACGGCTGCTTTGCATGGCAACGAACTCAATGGTATCCCGATTATTCATCGGCTTTTTGAAACCCTCGATCTTCAGGCACTACGGGGAACGGTGATCGGTGTCATTGTGGTTAATGTCCCTGCTTATTTAAACAATCAGCGGACGTTTGACGATCGCACTGACATGAACCATGTCATGCCCGGTAAGGCCCATGGCAGTATTGCTGAAATTTATGCCCACCGCTTTTTACATCGCATTGTCCGCCGTTTTGAATATTTGATTGATTTGCACACGGCTAGCTTTGGCAATATCAATTCGCTCTATTTGCGTACCGATATGACCCATGAAATCACTGCAAAAATGGGCTACCTGCAAAGACCGCAGATTATTTTGCATAATCCACCTTCTGATCGGACGCTGCGCGGGGCGGCGATGGAGCTAGGGATTCCGGCAATTACGGTTGAAATTGGTAATCCCCAGGTTTTTCAGCCCCGGCGGATTGCGGCTTCGCTGACGGGCATTCGGCGGGTGATGGGCGAAATTGGCATGATGTCGAGCGATCGCAAAAACGGGTCCTCAACCTGTCGTCTGTAAAACATCAGGCTGGATCTATGCTGATCATGGTGGCTTGTTAGAGGTGCTGCCAAAACCCACAGATTTGGTTCAAGCGGAAGAGGTCATCGCGGTGCAGCGCAATATTTTTGGCGAGGTTATTTGCCAGTACCGTGCGCATTACGACGGGATTGTCATTGGTAAGAGTATGAATCCTGTGGCCCAGACTGGCTCGCGGATTGTGCATTTAGGTGCGATCGCCGCGCCCGACGAACCCAACTTCCGCGTTCAAGCCGAAGCCATTACCCCGCAAGTCCCCACCCTTGAACATCTCGCTGTTCATTAGGGCCGGGGGATGAAAGCTATTTCTTAGGGGCATTCATAAGGGCCACAGCAACTGCCATGCAAATCACTTTCTTAGTCAACGATGCTGAAGACATTCAGCCCACCCAAACAACGGCCATGCTGATTAGCGCGGCGGTTAACCAAGGGCATGAGGTTGCTGTTACAGGTATTTGCGATTTAGCCGGACAGCCAGACGGTCAGCCTTGGGCTCACATTCGCTGGCTGCCAGAAAAACTGGCAAAATCCACCGAATCTGCCGATCTGCTCAGCCTAACTCAGCAAATTGCCCAAACTGCCCCGGTTGCAGCCCCCTTAACCAAAAGTGATTGGTTATTTATTCGGACAAATCCGGCTCGGGGCGATCGCGCCGCTGCCCACCACCTGGCCCTCAACCTAGCTCGCCTGTGCCAAGCTCAAGGTGTCCAAGTCATCAATCAACCCGACGGATTGATCCGCGCTGCCACCAAGCTCTACCTGCTAGACCTGCCAGATTTTACCCGTCCCAAAACCCTCGTCAGTCAAAGCCGCGCCGATATTATTGCCTTTATTCAAGCGCTCAACGCCCCTGCTGTGCTCAAACCTATCCAAGGCACCCGAGGCAACGATGTCTTTTTCATCCACAGCGCTCAAGACAGCAACCTCAATCAAATCATTGACGTTATTTTGCGCCAAGGGCCGGTGATGGCGCAGCGCTGCATTCCCGGTGCCGCCGCAGGCGATACGCGCGTGGTGGTTTTTAACGGCCAAGTGCTAGAAATCAACGGCAAACTGGCTGCCATTCAGCGCGTTCCTCAAGCCGGAGACTTTCGCAGTAACATCCATGCAGGTGGCAGCGCCCAACCGGGTCAGGTCACTGCCGATATGACCAAAGTTGTCGCAGCCATTGGCCCCAAGCTCTTGAGTGATGGCCTCTTTTTGGTCGGGCTCGACTTCATTGGTGCTCAGCTCGTCGAAATCAACGTCTTTAGTACGGGCGGATTGCGAGATGCGGATAGATTTACCGGCGAGCGCTTTGCCGAGGCGATTATTTCCCGGATGGGAGAGCTAGAGAGATGAGCCATGAGGGGAATGGGCACAAGGCAAAGGCAGCTTTCAGCTAGGCACTATATTTCAGCCAAGCACTATATTTCAGCCAAGCACTATACCTGAGCAACGGCGGTGCTTTCTAAGGCAATTGACTCGCCCACCCCGTTGAGCGCAGCGGCCCCAAGCCCTGGTAACAATCGCTTGGCCATGCCTGGGCTTTCCTCTAAAAGATATTGCAAAAAGGTTTCTGCGACGACCGAGAGCTGTTTCCCCGCTAAGTTGGCTACGTACCAGTGCCGCTCAATCGGAAAACCCTGGACATCTAAAATGGCGAACTCGCCCTTTGTGCCTTCGGAAATGATCGTGTGCTGAGAGAGGACAGAAATACCTAGACCACCTGCGATCGCCTGCTTAATCGCTTCATTGCTCCCTAACTCCAACCGCACTTTGACATTGATATTCTTTTCTTCAAAGAGTTTTTCGACCGCGCCTCTGGTGCCTGAGCCTGATTCGCGCATGATAAAGGGCTCATGATTGAGCATTTCAATCGGAATATTGCGCTTGCGCGCCAACGGATGCCCCTTCGGTGCTAGCACAATTAATGGATTTTCCAAAAAAGGATGAATGTCCAAATCAGGCTGAGTCGGCGTTTGGCTAATAATATAGAGGTCGTCTTCGTTTGCGGCCATACTCTCCTGTAGACGCTGGTGGTTTGTGACCTTGAGTGAAATATCAATGCCAGGAAATTTTTTGCAAAATGGCCCCAACAGCCTAGGCACAAAGTATTTAGCGGTGGTAATCACAGCTAAGTTCAGTCGCCCTTGCTTCATCCCTTTAAGATCAGCGACAGACATTTCAAACTGTTCCAACCCGTTAAAAATTTCTTGACAAGTCTCCAGCAGCTTTTTGCCCGCTTCAGTCAAGTACAGACGCTTACCAATTTGCTCAAACAAAGGCAATCCAATCGCCTTGGTGAGCTGCTTGACTTGAATCGACACCGTTGGCTGGGTTAGATAAAGCTCCTCAGCCGCACGGGTGAAGCTCCCGTGGCGCGCTGTTGCCTCAAAAACTTTGAGCTGGTGGAGCGTGGCATGAATCACAATAGGAGTCCCTCTGAGAGTTGCTAAAGATGAAGCGATGAAAATTCGAAATCAAAAATATGGCAGGAAATAATATGGTGAAGGGAGGCTTGGACAAGTTTTATAAAAAATCTCATAGAATTTAGTCTATCAAAGAAAGAAAAAAACATGAACTTATCTATGGAAACTTTCTCCTTAGGTGTTCATCAGCAATTCATATATCCCAGCCATTCAGGGTTGAGATGCCTCACGGCTGAAGGTCAGCGTTTGCCCTTTGGTATCGTTAGGAGAACCTGAGAACCTCGTAGCAGTAACTCGCAGCAGTAATGGGCTATGCCAATTTATTTCTTTTGGGGCGCTGATGAGTTTCGGCTCAAAGAAGCGGTGATGACGTTGCGCGAGCAGGCCCTCAATCCTGAGTGGGCGAGCTTCAACTATGACCGCATTGTCCCTGATGTGGCCGATGGGCCAATGGAAGCGCTCAACCAAGCCATGACGCCGCCTTTCGGTATGGGAAAGCGGTTCATTTGGCTAGCGGATACGACCCTAGGTCAGCGTTGTCCGGAAAATGTCATGGCCGAAATGGCTCGTACCCTGCCGCTTATTCCGGATACGTCTGTGCTGCTTTTTACCAGTGCTAGTAAGCCAGACGGGCGACTCAAATCAACCAAGCTGCTGAAAAAGTACGCTAGTGTGCGTGAATTTGCAGCGATCGCACCGTGGCAAATCGATGAACTCATAGGGCAAGTCAAGCGTGTCGCCCAAGATATGAAGCTGACTCTAGAGCCCCGCGCTGCAGAGCTGCTTGCCGAAGCTGTTGGCGCTGATACCCGCAGGCTCTATACCGAAATTGAAAAGCTTTGCCTCTACTGGAGTGAGCCTAGTGCGAAGGAGAACCCAGTCAAAAAAGAGCCTTTGCCCGCCGATGTGGTCACTCGCCTCGTGACTGTCAGCACCCAAACGAGCTTTCAGCTTTCAGAGGCGCTGATTGCAGGCAAATCTGATCAGGCGCTAGGGCTAGTAACCGACTTACTGGCTAACAACGAACCTGCACTGCGGGTGGTCGCAACCCTAGTGGGGCAGTTTCGGCGATGGCTGTGGGTCAGTTTGCTCACAGATGAGGGTGAGCGGGACACAGGTGCGATCGCCAAAGCCGCCGAAATTAGCAATCCCAAACGCGTCTACTTTTTGCAAAAGCAAGTGCGGGGCTGCTCACCTGCTCAACTCCAAAAGGCTTTATCACTTATGCTCGATCTAGAATTTCGCCTCAAGCGCGGTGCCCCCGAAGCCATCACCCTACAGAGCAAAATGATTGAAATCGCCAACTGCTTCTAACGGCTATCGCAATCTCATCAAACATATTTTGAATAGCACAGTTCTAGATAGCACAGTTCTAGATAGCACAGTCCTACTCTAAAATATGCAAATAAAAAAATATGCCCGTCTTCCAATCCTCCCGTCTTCCAATCCTATAGATAGGCCCAATAGATAGGCCCAACGGTTATCGTCATGCCCTACCCAAATCTCTCGCGAAGAAATCGCCGCCTTCCCCGTACGGCGCTATTCATTGCCCTAGGCACCATTGCCACCGTTCAAACCGTCAGCTTACTCGTACCCCATCCTATTTCAGGCATTGTTCCTGCCGCCCAAGCCCAAGCCACTTCAGATGAAGAGATCAGCAACTACGCCCGCGCTGTCATTGATATTGAAGTCATCCGCAAAGATACCTATGCTGCTGCCAGCGATATCTTAGTCGCCGCCGGTAGCGAAGCAGATATCCTCGAAACACCTCTGAGTTGCACGGCCACCCGCATCTCTGACATGCCCGACATTCCTAGAGTCGATCGGGTTGATCTGCGTACCGCCTTGGTCAACTTTTGCAACGAAGCCAGCCAAATCGCTGAGGCCAATGACCTGACGCCTCAGCGCTTCAACAGTATTACCGCTGAACACCGCGAAGAGCCTGAGCTAGCAGCCCGTATCCAAACGGCTATGGGTGAGCTACAAGAGGCAAACTAACTGGCCAATTAGCCCATGGTAGACCGCTTTTCCTCATGAGACCTCATGAGGAAAAGCGGTTCTAGGCGTTAGTCTAGGCGTTAGAATGGTGGATTGATAGATGGATTGATATTGAGAAGATCCAGATTAAATCAACGTTACCCCCTACCGCTGTCTGAAGTCCTATGCAATTTATTGATCAAGCTGAAGTAGAAGTAGAAGGCGGTACGGGCGGTGATGGGATGACTTCTTTTCGCCGAGAAAAGTATGTCCCCGCAGGCGGCCCCTCCGGTGGCACAGGGGGAAATGGCGGCTCCGTTGTGCTGTTGGCCAATAGCAACTTACAAACCTTGCTCGACTTTAAGTTCAAGCATCGCTTCAAGGCGCAGGATGGTGAAAAAGGGGGGTCTAAAAATAAAACTGGTGCGACCGGCAAAGATCTGCTGATTGAGGTGCCCTGTGGCACTCTCGTGCATGATCTTGAGAAAGAACAGCTCATGGGCGATTTGACCGAACCTGGTCAGCAGTTGGTGATCGCGCCCGGCGGCAAAGGCGGCCTAGGGAATAGTCATTTTTTGAGTAACCGTAACCGGGCCCCAGAGCGATCGCAACCCGGCGCGCCCGGTGCTATCCGCCGCATCAAACTCGAACTCAAGCTGCTGGCTGAAGTCGGCATTATCGGTTTTCCCAATGCCGGGAAGTCCACCTTAATCTCCGCCCTTTCTTCTGCCAAGCCAAAGGTTGCCGACTACCCATTTACCACCCTTATTCCTAACCTGGGCGTTGTCCGTAAACCCACAGGAGACGGCACCCTCTTTGCCGACATTCCCGGACTGATTGAAGGTGCCCATGCCGGGTTAGGATTGGGCCATGATTTTTTACGCCACATTGAGCGCACCAAACTTTTGCTGCACCTTGTCGATGGCAATGCCGTGGATCCAGTGGCCGACTATCTCACCATTCAACAAGAGCTTACCGCCTATGGTCAGGGCTTAGCCAACAAGCCCCAGATCCTTGCTATCAACAAAATTGACGCGCTGCTCGATGAAGATGCTGAGGCCCTAGCCGACAAGCTTTCTGCCGTAACCGGGAAGAAGGTTTTTCAAATTTTCAGCCGTCACTCAACAGGGAACAGAGGCATTATTGCGAGCGATTTGGACTCTATTGGATGAAACGAATGCTGCATTGGCAGCCGAAGCGGCTCAAGCGGCTCAAGCGTTGATCGAATTCAATACGCCCATCTTACGCTCGGTTATATCATGACGCTGCAAGCCGATCATGCCAAGAGGTAGCTTCCCAGCCTCTATGAACGTTCTAGGGCCTCACAACATGAGATTATTGAGATGACACAGTAGGTGAGATAAGAGCCAAGCCAATGAAAGATCTGATCAAAGGGCTGCGAGAGTTTCAAAGCAGCTATGTTCCACAAAACAAGGCGCTGCTACAGGAGCTTGCCCAAGGGCAGCATCCGCGGGTTCTCTTTATCACCTGTTCAGATTCGCGGGTTCAGCCTGAATTGATCACCCAGTCGGACTTGGGCGATCTCTTCGTTATCCGCAATGCGGGTAATATTGTGCCGCCCTACGGCGCTACGAATGGTGGGGAAGGTGCCACGATTGAATATGCCATTAAATCTTTAGAAGTTCGGCACATCGTGGTGTGCGGACACACTACTTGTGGCGCAATGAAGGGATTGCTACAGGTGGGTGAGCTAGAGCATAAAATGCCGCTTGTGTACAACTGGCTCAAGCACACTGAGGCCACCCGCGAAATGGTTGAAGAGCATTACAGTCATCTGGGCAAGCCGGAAAAGCTGGCAACTTTGGTCGCCGAAAATGTCCTGACTCAAATTGACAATTTGCGAACCTATCCTTCGGTGCGATCGCATCTGCACAAAAACGAAATCGCCCTGCACGGCTGGATTTACAACATCGAAGATGGCTCCGTGCTCACATACGATCGTAAAAACCATACCTTCGTGCCGCCCTTTAGCTCCCTCGAAGATTACGACAACAACAACAGAGCGCCATCTTATTCAAACTCAACGCAGATACGAGGGCTCGTCAAGGCTTTCTCACGGACAGCGCGATCGCATCTATCGCGGTTCCCCCCGCCTTTTATCATCGCTAGCAGCCGCCCTCCCAGAAAACATTTATTGACCCTGCTTCCATCTTGAAACTCAAGTCAGCGCCTTGGCCAAATTGGCGATATACAAGCCCGCCTCTTGCATCTAAATACACCCCAGAGCCGTCTCCGTAGGGTACGAACTGATTGTATACGCCATCTTCCCAACTAATTCCCACCACGCCTTGCTGCTGAGAAAACACACAAGGCATGGCGATAACTTCCTGCGCTGGATCATCAGGAATGTACTCGCAGTAAGCCTCTAAAGAATCGGCATGGGCTGGTTTACCACCGGCTAAGCAAATCAAAGCTGTCAATACAGTTGTCGAAGCCAATAAAAAGCGTTTCATCACGGGTTCCTCTGTAAATTGAAAGGGTATACAAATTCAACGATGTATACCTTCACTTCACAGGCGATCACGGCGTTTCCGCACAGAGCAAACCGTCAGATCAGAGCTTTTTAAGGGGGGATATCCCTGATGCCATCCCTGAATTACACCAGCGCTCTCTCATTGTTTCCATTCAATGCACCCGAGTACACCTCACCTTTACTCACATCCAAGGTGATCATTGTGCCATTGCGAATCACTTCCGTCGCCCGCTCTACCCCAACGATTACCGGAATGCCCAATCTGAGGCCAAGCACTGCGGCGTGACTGGTCATACTGTCATCTTCAGTGATAATGCCACCCGCCCGCCGAATCACATCCACGTAATCCGCACTCGTCCGTGGGACAACTAATATTTCTCCTGGATGAAAATCTTTAATGGCCGCCGTGTCATGGGCAATCCGCGCCCGCCCACTGATTGAGCCCTCACCAATGCCTCGACCGTGGCCCAGCACTGCCGTCACGATTTCCACCTTGATCAAATCTGTAGAACCAGATACCCCTTGCAAGGTGCCCGCCGTCATCACAACCAGATCCCCATCGCGCACCAGTTCCTTTTCCTGGGCCACATTCATCGCCGCCTGAAACGTCTGCGACGTAGAGGGTAAATCGACCACCAGCAGCGGATTGACACCCCAGACAAGCTGAAGCTGCCGAGAAACATCCACAAGCGGCGTTACGGCCAAAATCGGAGCCTTCGGCCGAAACTTAGACACATTGCGGGCTGTCGCTCCGCTGCGGGTCATCGTCATAATGGCCGCAGCCTTCAATTGCGCCGAAATTTGTCCTACCGCTTGGCTAATCGCATTGGGAATCGTGTGACTTGTACTAAAATCTTCTGTCACACGCTTGAGCTGTTCCTTTTCAGCCCGCCGAGCAATGCGCGCCATCGTCGCCACTGCTTCCACCGGAAAATCCCCTACAGCCGTTTCATTAGAGAGCATCACCGCGTCCGTGCCATCAAAAATGGCATTGGCCACATCAGAGACCTCTGCCCGCGTTGGGCGAGGACTATCTACCATGCTGTCCAACATCTGCGTTGCGGTAATCACCGGAATACCCAAACGATTCGCCGTTGTAATCAGACGTTTTTGTAATATCGGCACATCTTCAGCAGGTAGTTCTACACCCAAGTCGCCTCGAGCAACCATGACCCCGTCTGATAGCGAGAGGATGGCCTCCATTTGCTCAATCGCTTCGTGCTTTTCAATTTTGACAATGACCGGCACCCGGCGGTTAGTCGAATGATGGATAAGCTCTTTAATCTCCAAAACATCCTGTGGATTACGCACAAAGCTCAAGGCTACCCAGTCAACGTTTTGGTTCAGCCCAAACATCAAATCCTTGCGGTCTTTCTCAGTTAAAGCCTTAATGGAGAGATAAACCCCCGGAAAATTAACCCCTTTACTGTTAGAAAGCTTCCCGCCAACCACCACCTCACACTTGAGATCTCGTCGGGCCAAATCTTTGCCAACCACCTTCATTTCTACTTTGCCGTCATCTAGCAAAATAGTCGCCCCTTCAGGGACTTCTTCTACCAAGGGCTCGTAAGTGACCGAACTTTCCGTCTCGGTTCCCGGAATGTCACGACTGGTCAAAATAAAGCTGTCGCCTTTATTAACTTGGATCGAGCCAGTTTGAAACTTTCCAAGGCGAATTTTAGGCCCTTGCAAGTCCTGCAAAATGCCCACCGGCTGGTTCAGCTCAAAGGAAATCTGCCGAATGAGCTTAATATTCTTTTGATGGTTCTCTTGAGTGCCATGGGAGAAATTGAGCCGCAAGGTCGTCGCCCCTGCTTCAATTAAAGCTCTCAATGTATCCGGGTTTTCAGTGGCAGGGCCAATGGTAGCGACAATTTTAGTACGGCGCAGGGCAGGGCGAGCTGGCGGAGCCTTTCCTTCGGAAACTGGCATACGCTTCATGCAGTGAAAATACAAGAAAATATCTGCTCAAACGATACCATTGTGAGGCCCTCTTCATCAGTCGCTGAATGAGTCAGTGAAAATTATGTGAAACATCTGAGGGAGCGTCACAAAACTTTATTATTGATCTCCGGTAGCGTATACTACCGGAGATATGTCTGCTTCAAATAGGCATGTCATCCTAAGAACGTTAACAACGTGGTGTGAAGGAGCGATTATATGGTGTCGGCGGCAGCAGAGCCCCTGACAGTTACCCGGAAAGTCCCTAAGCGGTTTCTAGATGCAGACGGCGGCCTCAGCGCAGATCTGTTAATGTTTGTCGGGGCTGTCTTGCTCGTACTTTTTTCAACGGTTGGATATTTCATCTGGCACATACCAAGCTGGTGCTGTTTTGCACTGAATACGCTAGCACTACACTTAGCGGGTACGGTGATTCACGATGCTTCTCATAAGTCAGCCCATAGTCATCCAGTGATCAATGCGGTTTTGGGGCACGGTAGTGCTTTGATGCTGGGATTTACGTTTCCGGTTTTTACGCGGGTTCACTTGCAGCATCACGCTCATGTCAATGATCCAGAAAATGATCCCGACCACTTTGTGTCTACTGGGGGGCCGCTTTGGTTAATTGCAGCCCGCTTCTTTTACCATGAAATCTATTTTTTCCAACGGCGGCTATGGAAAAATACGAGCTATTAGAGTGGGCTTTAAGTCGGCTCGCTGTCGGTAGCTTGATTTATGCGGCAGTTCGGTTTGGCTTTATGGACTATCTCCTCAATTACTGGTTCTCGCCTGCTTTAGTCGTGGGTTTGGCGCTGGGTCTATTTTTTGATTATTTGCCCCATCGTCCTTTTAAGACGCAGCATCGATGGAAAAATGCACGGGTCTATCCTGGCCGTCTTCTCAATCTGCTCATTATGGGACAGAACTATCATTTGGTGCATCATCTATGGCCTTCTATCCCTTGGTACAAGTACAAGCCTGCCTATGAAGTCATGAAGCCTTTGCTGGATGAAAAGGGCTCGCCCCAATCGCTTGGGCTGATGCAGACAAAAGACTTTTTAGGTTTTTTGTACGATCTGTTTTTGGGGATTCGCTTTCATTCCAACCATGGCAACGACCATGGGCGAATGAAATAAGCTGTGCTTAGGAGGTTTGAGCAACGGCTGAGGCCCTAATCTCTAAAACAAACGAACCTAAAACAAACGAACCTAAACAAACGAAAGTCTGGCTGTCACATACGGCCAGACTTTCTACATATAAATGCTAATAAATGCCAACAACTGCTAAATGCTAATAACTGCTAAAGCTAATAACTGCTACGGCTAAAGCAGGTCTAATCAGAGGCTAGGCAAAGATCAGGGCGCAGGTCACGGGCATCTCGCAAGTAGATATGTCTGACCTCGCTTTCACGATCGGGAAATAGGCATACACCATCAGGCGAATGCACTGGGGGAGGCTCCCTTTTACATGCATCTGTTGGACATCAAGTAAGGGGACGGCATCCCAACGCGGACGAGCGCGGGCGATCGCAGCCGGGAAAATAGCATCCAAGTCTCGGGTTACCGAGAAGGTCGCACTGACAATTTGCGTTGGATCTAGATGATGATTTTGGGATTCCAGCGCGTCTAGCATTTCAGTGACCGCTTCAGCAATCGCCTCGACTGAATTTGCTGAAGCGGTGGTGGCCCCCCGAATAGCTCGTATCTGCCAGTCCACAGCGGTTTCTTCCTTTTGATATAACGCTTTTTATCGAACGTTTTCCCATTTAACCATTGAACTTCATCCTTGATGAGCTAACTAGAGAACTGTCAATTCAAGGCTGATACAGCCAAAGCGGTACCCCACTAGTGGCCACTTCAAAATCCAAACGAGCCATCGTCGCTGGCATATGGGCTGGTAGCACGTCCCAAGCTGAAGGGCCGCCGACCCTACTCCCTGGAAGTAGCCGACTCAGCAACGGTTTTTCTCTTCAAAGGTATAGCATTCGGCCTTATCTGGATCGAGTCCGCCTAACTCAGCGGCCCAGCGTCGGGCATCGTCCTCTGAACCCAATCGATCCACTACCCCCAAGGCGAGGGCCTGTTCTCCCGTAAACACTCGCCCATCTGCAAACTCGCGTACCTGCTGCTCAGACAAATGACGTCCTTCAGCGACTGTCCGGACAAACTGTCCGTAACTGGTATCAATCAATTCTTGTAGAATGGTCTCCTCGGCTGGTGTCAGCGCCCGGTCAAACGCCAAAATGTCTTTATAGGGGCCAGATTTAATCACTTTGAAGGAGACACCGACCCGCTCCAGCAGTTTTTCAATGTTATTCCCGCGTAGAATCACCCCGATCGAGCCGGTAATTGTGCCGGGATTCGCCACAATATGATGCGCTCCCACGCCGATATAAACCCCGCCCGATGCTGAAATATTGCCAAAGCTCGCGACAATCTTGACCTTTTCCTGGAGTTTTTTGAGGGCATTGTAAATCTCTTGCGAATCGCCGACGGTGCCTCCCGGACTGTCAATCCGTAGTAGCAGCGCCGGAAATTTTTTCTCCTCAACTTCCTTGAGCGCTTCTAGTACGCGCTTTCGAGTTGCACCTGCGATCGCACCTGCGACTTCAATCCGGGCAACTTGTTTGCGATAGCGAGGCTTAAAGGGCCAAATCATAAAACAATCTCAGAGGTGCACTGGGCTTTACATTAATTTAGAGTTAAGTATACGACCTCCCCTGCGCACCTAGATATAGCAACGAATGGATCTTCGCCCCTCTCCTGAGACCGATACAGCCTTACCACAAACCACCCCAAAAGCAGCTACCAAGGCACCTCGAATCCCAATTCGACAGCCACTTGCAGCGATCGCCTCCCATCCTCTGATCTTGATTTCGCCCTTCTTTTTGTGGGGCACTGCCATGGTCGCCATGAAAGGCGTTATGGCAGAGACAACCCCACTATTTTTAGCCAGCGTTCGTTTGCTACCTGCTGGACTGTTAGTCGTTGCAGTTTCTGTATTACTCGGCAAACAGCAACCTCAAGGATGGCGGGCATGGTTATGGATTAGCCTATTTGCATTCGTGGATGGCACCTTGTTTCAGGGATTTTTGGCGCTCGGGTTAGAACGCACCGGGGCGGGATTAGGCTCTGTGATGATTGACTCTCAGCCTCTAGCCGTGGCCATCATGGCGCGTTTTTTGTTTCAAGAGTGGATTGGCCCATTGGGCTGGCTCGGCCTAGGCATTGGTTTAGCGGGTATCAGCTTTATCGGCTTGCCGGACAACTGGATTCTCAGCTTCTTTCAAGGCAATTGGCTAGATTTAGGGCACGCCATTCCATTCGAGCAAGCCGTGTGGTTTGTCCTCTTTCAGCAGGGTGAATGGCTGATGCTGATGGCCGCGCTATCGATGGCGCTAGGCACCATTTTGATTCGTTACGTCGTGCGCTGGGCCGATCCGGTCGCAGCCACGGGCTGGCACATGGTATTAGGAGGCTTACCTCTCATGGCAGCCGCTTTGCAAGAATGGGTCGTTGCCAGTGACCCGATCAAACAGGGACTCGCCCCCTGGCAAAGCATTTCATGGTCAGGCTGGCTGGCAATGGGCTATGCCACCGTCTTTGGTAGCGCTATTGCCTACGGTGTTTTCTTTTACATTGCCGCCCAGGGCAACCTGACTAGCCTCAGCGCCCTGACGTTTCTGACCCCTGTATTTGCCTTGCTCTTCAGCACCTTATTGCTATCCGAAAATCTCAGTCTGTTGCAGTGGTGTGGTGTGCTGCTCACCTTGCTCAGCATTTACCTAATCAATCAGCGCATTCAATTGGCGGCTTGGCTCTCAACCCACCTAGCACTTCCGGCTATTGCCGTGCCACCTAATGCAAACGTATCTTCAAAAGCCCCTGACTGAAAGACTTAACTGAGCGACTTAATTTAATAAAATTTCGATAAAAATTTATGGCATGAGTCACCATAGCCCGTGAATATACCCTAGAAAAATACCTGACAATATGATTGGAGAAGTGTATAAATAGGGTACGGGTGCAGATACAACAACGAAAGTTGATGTTAGATAAAGAAAATGAATAGGTACAGGGACGTATCGCAAGATATTTATTTAAAATTTCCATCTATTTGGAAATTTAGTATCAAAATTGGTGATAAATTGTCCCGAAAAGCAGAATGCGTATCAAAAGATACGTATTCTTACGGAGAATACTTATAAAACGGGGAGGGTTAAGGTAAGGCCAAGTCAGATTGTTTCAATTAGATTGCTTCAATTCGGTTGTTTCAATTCGGTTGTTTCAATTCGGTTGTTTCAACAATGGCTGGCCCAATTCAAACCGTTGAGAGCAGACCCATCAGTCTCATCAGTCCTAGACTAGGCCCACTAGCTCTCAATCAACTAGCTCTAGATCAAATTATCCAAAACTAGGTGCAAGCTAGGCACTAGGTGCAAACTAGGCAAAAACTAGGTGTGGCAACCCAGGTTAAGCCAAGCAAGTGCCTGCTAGGCAAAGCAGATAGGCTAGGCTGAGAGTAAATCGACAATAGGCCATAGGACAATAGGCCATAGTGAGGAACTGAGGTCGCTCAGCTCATGGTAATAGAATTGCAATTCACCTCTCACCCTTTTCATCATCCGTTGATGAATTTCTGAAGGCGGCTTTAGCAAAAGGATAGAAGGCTTCGCAGCTTATCTTTTGCGGTATAGCGCGTGGCAAATTTGTTTCTTAAGCGGCGAAGACGCAGTTTAAGCGGGCATTCTATGGCTGAGTCGTCGTAACTTTAATATCTAGAAGGGTTATTTTAGGAAAGCTTTTCATCCGAAAGATATCATTATTGATCCGTAGCGTGAAGATGGACGCTGTAGTTCATCGCAGTCTTCATAGAGCATTTACTATGAGTCTTTCCTTTCAGTTTTCTTTTGATCTAGGGCCACTAGATACCGGCAACGATAACAGGTAGGGATAGCAATGATTCGGCGTTCTACATTTATATTTCTCACCTGCTTGGCCGCATTTAGCGTTCCAGCGATGCGCCCCCAAGGCGCGGCTTTAGCCCTGTTGCCTCAGGCATCTGTCGGTGATATCAATCAGCCGGTTGCCTCCCAAATGCTAATGGCTCAAGCTGCTGATAGTCCGACAGCAAGCTCTCCAACATCAAGTTCTTTAGCCTTCGGTGCAAGGGGTGAAGCCGTTAAAGCACTCCAGATCCGCTTGCAAAGCAGCAACTATTACAGTGGGCCAATAGACGGAGTGTATGGCATCGCTACTCAACGGGCGGTCAGTGCCTTTCAAGCAGAGACTGGTTTGGAAGAAACGGGGAGTTTGAATGACGAGACCTGGGAGCAACTCCAGGCCCTTTCCGATGAAAATGCATCAACCTCCGCCGAGACAGCCGCCTTAGCTGAAACCGAACAGGCGCTGGCCAATCCAGCGACTGAGCCAACAGCCAGCGAGCTGCCGCCGACTACAAATCAGAACGAGGCTACCGAAGTCGCTGCTGTTCCTGATGATAGTCAAGGTAATCTTGGCAAGATACTAGGGCTGAGTCTAGGAATAATTGCTCTTGTGGCAAGCTTTGGGGTTGGTTTTTTTATGGCCAATAAAGGTAAATCTGAAGCGGATGATGAGGCGTTGGGCGAAGAGCCACTCAATGCTTTTGGCACGCCTATTGGCGCTAGCAATGGGACTGGCAAGGGATCTAGCAAGGGTAGTGCCGCTCATGCCCCATCAAAATTGGCGGGTGTACAGAATGTTTCTGTTCATGCTGCTACCCCAGGGTCTGTAGGGAGTAGTACTGCGGTGACGACAACGCTCAATTCAGTGCCCACGAGCGGCCAAATGGGTGATACATCAGCGCTTACTTCGGCCGATGTAATAGATGGTCTGATTGGCGATTTGCACAGTCCAGATCCGACCTGTCGTCGCCGAGCAATTTGGGAATTGGGTCAGCGCGGCAATTCTCTGGCGATGAAGCCCCTAGTCGATGCGATGACAGATGCTGACTCTAAAGAAAAGAGTCTGGTGCTAGCGGCGCTTTCGGAAATTGGCATTCGCTCACTGAAACCAATGAGCAGGGCTTTGGCGATCGCACTGCAAGATGAAAACCCTGAGGTGCGCAAAAACGCCATTCGTGACCTCACTCGGGTGTACGATTTAGTGGTGCAAATTAGCCAGATGCTGGGCCATGCGACTGAAGATGAAGATCCTGAAGTGCGCCAAACCGCTACCTGGGCGCTCGATCAGCTCAACCGCATTCGTCGTAGCCAAGATATAGATGCCAATATGCGTTCCTTTGCGGGCACTGCTAGTACAGCAGCCCCGATTGATTTGCTCTCCAGTGAAGCCTCCTTACGCCGCTCTTCTCAGCAATAAGGCCCTGAGTCAGACCCTTACAAACCCATTTCTTTGCAATCAGCCTTTTAGCAATCAACCTTCTAGCAATCAGTGATGGAGCCGTTGCGGCTGTTACTTGTTTCTACCCCGGTCGGCCCTTTGGGCTCTGGGCTTGGAGGGGGAGTAGAGTTAACGGTTATCAATTTGACCCAACGGTTGGTTGAGCTAGGGCATAGCGTGGTGATCGCAGCGCCTCAAGGATCTGTCGTGCCTCAAGGCGGCACATCATCGGCCAATAGGGCACTAGCCCAAGTCAAAATTGTTCAAATACCCGGCGCTTGCCAGCTTGTAGCACAAATCCAAGGGCGGGCTGCAGCTATCGTCGTTGGTTCAGCTTTAGCAAATGCTTGGGATTATGCCCGCCAAGTGCAAGCCCAGTATGATTTGCTCGTGAATTTTGCCTACGATTGGCTACCTTTTTACCTGACGCCTTTTCTCACCACACCAGTGGCCCATTTTGTCAGCATGGGCTCGCTCAGCAATGCCATGGATCAGGCGATTGCCGATCTAGCGCTACGGTTTCCTGGCACGCTAGGTGCCTATACGCGATCGCAAGCAAATACCTTCACAGCCATAGACCCCATGCAATGGGAGATTTTAGGTAGCGCCATTGACATTAGCCAATACCAATACCGTGATACGGCTGGTCATACCTTGGCATGGGTGGGGAGAATTTCTCCTGAAAAGGGACTAGAAGATGCCATAGCTGCAGCGATGATGGCCGGTCAACCCCTCAGAATTTTTGGTCAGCAATCAGATCTGAGTTACTGGCAATTGATCAAACAGAAGATTAAACGCGCCCCTAATCCCCAATCGATCAAATATTGCGGATTTTTAGAGACCCATGAACTGCAACAGCAGCTAGGTCGCTGTAGAGCCCTCTTGGTCACACCGCACTGGAGCGAGGCTTTTGGCATCGTCGCGATCGAAGCGTTAGCCTGTGGCGTGCCGGTTATTGCCTATCGGCGTGGGGGACTAGCAGAAATCGTACGGCATGGAGAAACAGGCTGGTTAGTCAAGCCAGGCCCCTGGGTCGATGCGGACGTAGGGGGAGAAGGCAATGTCACTGGCTTGGTCAGTGCCATTGCTCAAATTGATCAAATCGATCGGCTAGCCTGCCGCCAACAGGCCGAAACCACCTATTCTTTGGCGGCTTGGGGCAACCGGTTTGAAGAGTGGTTTTATCGAATCGCTTCCAGTAAAATAAATTCCAATCAAAATCACAGCGCATAGACGCCCATCAGCGCATAGACGCCCATACTGGAGACAGCTAACGCCTTAGGCGTAACCCATGATTGCCATAACCCCGCAAGAAATCATTCAGTTGAGAGCCTGCCTCGCCGACTATCCTGAAGCGCTAATAGCCCTTCAAGAAATTGAAGACTGTGAGGGTGATGTAGAAGATGCTGCTATTTCACTGGCCTTAAGAGCTGGGCAAGAACCCGATACTAACGAGCAGTGGCTGGCAGGCTTTAGCAAACGCTATCGTCACATCGTATGCCAGCCGCAGTTTCGAGGTGCGCTGACGGCCAATCAGCTAGGCACACTCATTAACTATCTGAGCCAGGAAACAGATTGTCCAGCGTTGGTTGCTGCGCCCGTTGCAATTTATGTGACCAAGTTTGGGGTAGAAAGCTTTTGCCGCAGCTTTGACAGTAGCCGAGTGCCAACGACATGAGCTATCCAGCATGGCTCTATAGCTTTGGTCGCTTGGCTGAGGTACAGCATGTTGGTTGAAACCATGACGTGACAACGGGCCAAGCAACGCGCGTGTACCCGTTGGCGTGGCCTCGCTGTCGGCGTTATGCATCCGGCACACGCTATATAGACTCTGTCGAGTGAGTATGGCATCCTTGCTTTGCTATATCACCAGCTACACAACCATTACCAGCTACACAACCGTCGGATAACGCAGAATCGAATAACTTCTACATCACCGAACTCGATGAATTGTCGAGGTGAGCAATTTTCCCAAAGTCGCGGCTAACCTCGCTCCAGAGCGAGGGATTATGAGGATCAGTGCGTAAAGCCTTTTTCAGATAAATGCGGGCTTTTTGGGGCTCTCCTTGTCCAATCAGTTGGCGGCCCCAGCGCTGGTAAACGATGGCTTGCCACTGTTTTATTTCGAGATCGTTAGGCATCCGATGGGCCAAGCCTTCAACCAGTGCGATCGCCCGAGGAAACTTTTGCTGCCTAAGCAAATCTTTGAGCTGCAGGTAAGCATCTTGCTTGAGGATATGTTCTTTGCTAGTAGCCTTGAATTCCTGTGATACTTTGAATGCCTGAGATGCTTTGGCATTAGGTGGCATGGGAGGACTTTTCTCCGTTGGATTGCCAGCCATTACATTTTCAGTTGTATTTTCAGTTGTATTTTCAGTTGCATTTTCAGTTGCATTTTCACAAGCGGCATCACACCCAGCAGGAAAAGGCATCTGCTGATGACTAAAGCTGCCGATACCTAACTTGTCTAGCTGTAGCTTCAAGCTCTCTACACTAAGTTTTTCTAGATTTAACGGCCCAGATGAACCTGAAAATGCACTTGCCTGCTTGCGCTCAACTTTAGTTTGGGCTGGCTTACGGGCCTGAGCCTTAGCCTGCACCTTAGCCTGCATGAACTCTGAAAGAACCGTATAGGCATCATTGATGCTAATAAAACGCTCAATCGCCTGCTCATCTGGGTTGATATCTGGATGATATTCACGCACCAATCGTCGATAAGCCACCTTTACATCTTGAAAAGAAGCCCCCCGGCGCAATCCTAAAGTTCGGTAATGGTGGGCCAAAGTCATGTCAGCACAGGCAGATAAGAGCGAAAAGACCTAAAGTTGAGGTGAAAATGACAACCGAGCCAATTTGTGATTGGCAAAGATTATAAGAGATCTTTTCCCATCTGGCTCGAAATTTCTACTTCTATTTTCTAGCGCCTTTCTAGCGCCTTTCTAGCGCCTTGATTGGGCCTTTAACAGAGCCTTTTCGCTTTTGTTCAGTTTAAGCATTGAGCAATTTTAGGCCCTAAGTAGCGCATTAAGCCGGTAACCGCTCTTCAATCACGCGGTCAATCAGGCCATACTCTTTGGCTTCATCTGCAGACATAAAATAGTCGCGATCGCTATCTTTTTCAATCTTGGCAATATCTTGACCCGAATGCAGGGCCATCAGCTCATTGAGATCTTGGCGTACCTTCACAATTCGTACCGCTTCAATTTCAATATCTGTCGCTTGAGAACGGCCCACGCCACCTGAAGGCTGGTGAATCATAATTCGCGAGTGTGGCAATGCCAATCGCTTGCCCTTAGCACCTGCATTCAGCAAAAACGCACCCATACTGGCGGCCAAACCCACACATATCGTCACCACCTCAGACTTGATGTACTGCATGGTGTCATAGATAGCCATCCCTGCAGTTACAGAGCCACCGGGTGAGTTGATATACAGGTAGATCGGCTTTGTTGAGTCTTCAGAATCGAGGTACAGCATATAAGCCACAATGGCATTGGCGATACCATCATCGACTTCTTCTGTCAGAAAAATAATGCGCTCACGAAACAGCCGCTCGTAAATACCAATCCACTGTTCATAGGTGCTGCCAGGAAGGCGATAGGGGACGCTAGGAGTTCCAATAGGCATGAGATCTCTTGTTCGTTACTGATGTGTAAGGGGGTTTTGTGTCAGGAGTTGTTGTGTCAGGAGTTGCTGTGTCAGGGGTGATATAGCAGAATGCTCTAGGCTTGATTGGCCAAATCTTTATTGGCCAGCGCCGGGTTTTCTATCACACGATCAATCAGACCATATTCTTTGGCTTCTTCCGGCGAAAGGTAGAACATACGTTCCATATCTTTGGCAATTTTCTCAGGCGTTTGCCCAGTATTATCAGCCAAAATACGCTGAACCAACTTTCGCTTTTCGAGTACCTCTTCGGCTTCTATTTGAATATCGCTGGCTTGACCCCGAGTGAGGGTTTGAGGATGGGTCAAAGCAATGCTGGTGTGTGGCAAGGCCGCCCGTTTACCCTTGGTACCCGATGAAAGCAACACAGCAGCCATGCCATAGGCTGTCCCCAAACAAACCGTGACAACTTCAGACTTGATGTAAGCGAGGGTGTCATATACGGCTAATCCGGCTCGAATAGAAACCATTCCTGCCGAGGAATCAGCCCGCCCGGACATCACCGGATCGCCAATGGAATTGATATAGAGATAAATCGGTTTATTTTGATCTTCAGAATCAAGATAGAGCAAAGCCGACACAATCGAATTGGCTACCCCGTCTGTAAGGGGTTGATTGATAAAAAGAATGCGCTCTTGACTCATGCGAGTGTAGACGCTCACCCACTGCCATGAGCGGCTACCGGGCAAATTATAAGGAACCCGCAAAATTCCATCGACAGACATTGGCTACACCCCTACTGGTATTGGCGTTGGCAGTTCCTTAGTACTGCTCAGCACGCGATCAATCAGGCCGTACTCCTTGGCCTCTTCTGGTGTGAGATAAAACATGCGGTCGGTGTCTTTATCGAGTTTTTCTTTGGATTGCCCCGTATTCGCCGATAAAATATCGAGGAAAGACGCCTTGTTTGCCAACACTTCTTCGGCTCGAATTTGAATATCCGTTGCCTGACCGCGTGCCCCTGATCGCGCCTGATTGAGCACAATGGTGGCGTGGGGTAAGCTGGCCCTTGATCCTTTGGCTCCGGAGGATAAAATCATTGCAGCAGTACCCATGGCCTGACCAAGACAAATGGTATGTACTGGTGGCTTGATATATTTTAAAGTGTCACAAATGGCAAAAGCTTCCGTTTCGAAGCCGACTGAATCGCCGGTATACCAAGAGGTTCCGGTAGAGTTGATGTAGAAGAAAATCGGTTTTTCAGGATCATCAAACTCTAAATAAAGCAGTTGAGCAATGATGAGTTTTGTCACATCGACGCCCATCTGACGCTTGAAATCATCAGAAGACACCAAGGGGGTTCCCAGATAGACAATGCGCTCTTTTAATAACAAAGAAGGCAAGTCCGGTGGTGGGGTTTTGTAGGCCATGGCACCACCACCATAGGGCGCTTGGACGGCTTTAATGGGAGAACTCATAAGGGGCTCAGCTTGCTACGGTTTTAAGAATAGTATGCTTTACATAGTAGCTCGCCAGCGAACTTGCTGCGCTGCCAATAGATTGGGGTTTTTGGGCTGTTTTTGGCGGATAACCCTACCTGCTAACGCAGTGGGCTCGGCGCAATTAGGGGTAACAAGGAAGCGCGCGAGATGGGGCGTTACGGAGCGTGAGCAAAACAGCTTGAGAGCAGGCATTCAAGGGCATGGCATTCAAGGTCACGGCATGAAGGTCACGGCATGAAGGTCACGGCATGTGAGGTGAAAAAAGCTGATAAACAGATTGATCTGGAATTACTCTTTAAAGAGTTGATGGTAGATCAAAATCATTTGGGTCATCCTGGTGTTGTGTCGGATGGTTGCATCAGGGCTGACGAAACCGTTAGGAAAATTTAGGTCATACTCATGAAAGTTGGTTTGCAATGGGCCTTTAGTGATGCCCACGTTCCTTCGACTCAAGCGAATATTCAGCGTCAGCTATCGGTGTCGGTTTCAGCTATCGGTGAAGGCGAGCAGGCTCCTTTAAACTTATGTTTTGTGCTGGATCGCAGTGGCTCCATGATGGGAACGCCGCTAAAAACGGTGAAACAGGCAGCGAAGCGTATTGTCGATCGGCTGACGCCGCGTGATCGTATCTCTATTATTGCTTTCGATCACAAAGCTGAAGTATTAGTGCCGAACCAAGCAGCGAATGATCTTGAGGCGATTAAGCAGCGTATTGATGGGCTTCGCGCTGGGGGCGGCACCTGCATTGATGATGGCCTCAAAGCAGGTATTGAGGCCCTGGCAACGGGTAAAGATGACCGCATCTCTCAGCTACTGCTGCTAACCGATGGGGAAAATGAGCATGGTGATAATGCTAGGGCGCTGAAGCTCGCCGATGTGGCGGTTGGCTATAATCTTACGATTAATACCCTGGGCTTTGGTGATCATTGGAATCAAGATGTGCTGGAGCAAATTGCCGATGCTGGGGCCGGTTCACTGAACTATATTGAGCAGGCCGAAGCGGCGATCGCGATCTTTAGTCGCTTATTTTCTCGTATCCAGTCGGTTGGCTTCACCAATGCCTACCTCAATATCGAACTTGCCGATGGTACCCGCCTTGCGGATCTTAAACCAGTGGCCCAGGTAGCGCCTGAAACCGTTGAGTTGCCGGTGGTAGAAGAGGGCAATCAAGCCCTAGTTCGCCTCGGTGATTTGATGAAAGATCAGCCTCGGGTGATTTTGCTGAATTTGTATATTCCGCAGCTCGCCGAAGGCACCGCGACCATCGGCCAACTGCAGGTTACCTATGATGCTCCAAGCTTGGGATTAACGGCCCAAAGCACTGCCGCTATCCCCATTGAAATTGCGGCGCAGGCGGATTATGTGCCCAAGGTGGACGCGGCCGTGCAGCAAAATATTTTGGCGTTGGCGAAGTACCGGCAAACGCAAATTGCGGAGGATAAGCTGAAGGCAGGCGATCGCACTGGCGCGGTGACCATGCTGCAGTCGGCAGCGAATACGGCCTTGCAAATGGGAGATCAAAACGCGGCAACAGTACTGCAGGAAAATGTAACCCAGCTACAGGCAGGCAATGAGCTCTCAGAGAGTGACCGCAAACGGACTCGAATCGCCTCTAAAACCCAGCTTCAGTAACCAGCTTCAGTAACCTGATAGCTAGTTACTGATAGCCAACAAACTGATAGCTAACAAACTGATAGTCAACTTACCCCTTTCCCCAGCGGACATTGCCGGTGCAAGCAAATGCGTGCTTTCTTAATGTCCGTACCTTTGGACAATATGGTAAAACACTTTCACATGCTAAACCGACACTCAAAAAACACACTCAAAACCCTATCGTCAGAATGCAGCTCAATTTTGAACCGTTTACGGTACATAAACGTGTCCCTTTGACTATCAGCCGAGGCACAAATACAGGTTCGACCAACCTATGGGTACGCATTCAAGCCGATGGCATTGAAGGCTGGGGAGAAGCATCACCGTTTTCTATTGGCGCTACAGCTCAAACCTACGGGCAAATAGCAAAAGAGTTATCCGCTTTAATTCCCGTTTTAGCATCGCTGCATCCGCTTCAACAGCAGGCTATAGAATCACAATTGGCCGAACTCAATATTTGCTCAGCCGCTCGAGCGGCCATTGATGTTGCCTTACACGACTGGTTAGGAAAGCGTATGGGCATTCCCCTCTGGCAGCTATGGGGGTTAGATCCTCAGCAGATTAGCCCTACGGCTGTCACAGTCGGCATCAGTTCACCCGAAGCTGCACTTGATCGGCTGAAAAAATGGTGCGCTCAGCAGCAGGTGGCCTCGGTCAAGGTCAAGCTAGGAAATCCAGCCGGTATCGAGGCTGATCAAGCGATGTTTGAAGCGTTGATGCCTCAAGTCCCTTTGGGTGCCAAAGTCAGCATTGATGCGAATGGCGGCTGGAACTTGCAGGAAACATTGACTATGGCTGATTGGCTGGCCGAACGGGGTGTTACTTACCTAGAGCAGCCTTTGGCAGTGGCGGATGATGGCTTGCTTGCGCAACTACACGCCCAATCTCCTTTGCCTATTTTATCGATGAAAGCTGCTTTACCGGGGCAGATATTCCTCGATTGGCACACTGTATTGATGGTATCAATATTAAGCTGATGAAGTGTGGGGGGCTAAGTGAGGCACGGCGGATGATTCATACGGCCAGAGCCTGTGGTTTGCAGGTGATGTTTGGCTGTTATTCAGATAGTGCGATCGCCAATACTGCTTTATCCCATCTTTCGCCCCTAGCCGACCATCTCGATCTCGACAGTCATTTCAACCTCAAAGACGATCCGTTTAGCGGCGCTCAGTTACAAAATGGCTGCCTAGTGCCCAACTATCAACCTGGACTAGGACTTTCTCACCATGCTTAACCGTGATGATCGCATTGCCATTTTGATGCACAACGGCCTGAAGGGGAGTAAGGGTAAAACCGGCACTTCCCTCCTGCGCTATAGCCAAAATCCAATCGTTGCAGTGATTGATGAAACGGCCACAGACGAAACGGTGCCAGCACTGACCGGAATTGATCGCGATGTGCCCATCGTGGCTTCTTTGCAGGCTGCTTTGGCCTTTCATCCAACGGTTTTGGCGATTGGGCTAGCGCCTTCAGGGGGGAGGCTGCCTGAGCCTTGGTATGCCGAAGTTAAGCAGGCCGTGAAGGCGGGCCTTTCGGTGATGAATGGCCTACATACTCAGATGAATGAAGATGCCGATATTGCTGGGGCGATTACGCCCAATCAATGGGTGTGGGATATGCGAAAAGAACCTGAGGGGCTGACGGTTGGCGGCGGTAGGGCTAGGTTATTGGCGTGCGATCGCGTGCTCACCGTCGGCACGGACATGGCGGTGGGCAAAATGTCCACCAGCATAGAACTCAATCGTGCAGCCCAGGCCGCTGGGCTCCGAACGAAGCTGATCGCCACGGGCCAAACCGGCCTGATGCTAGGCGAAGACGGTGTTCCTCTCGATGCCATTCGCGTAGACTACGCCTCGGGTGCAATTGAGCAATGCCTGATTCGCCATGGCAATGATCACGACATTCTCTTTATAGAAGGCCAAGGATCTTTGCTCAATCCGGCTTCTACAGCAACCTTGCCCCTGATCAGAGGCAGTCAACCGACCCATCTGATTTTGGTGCATAAAGCCAACCTCACCCACATTCAGCATTTCCCTGATTTTCCCATTCCCTCGCTTGCTCAAGTGATCGATCTGTACGAATCAATCGCAGCAGCGGGGGGGACGTTTGCCCCAGCCAGCGTCGTAGGGGTTGCGTTAAATACATTTAGCTTAGATGAAGCCTCCGCCCATAGAGCCATAGCCGAGGTTGCCCAACAAACCGGTCGCCCTTGCGACGACGTGGTTCGCTTTGGCGGCCAAACCTTACTCGCTGAGATTCTTAAAAATTGACCATAAAAAAGCAGGGTCGAAACCCTGCTTAATTCATTGGCTCAATCCATCAGCCTACTTCATTGGCCTAATCCATTGGCCTACTGCATCGGCCTAATCCATTGGCCTACT
>JAAUPS010000413.1 GCA_012033015.1 Phormidesmis sp. RL_2_1 | reverse complement strand
GACTGCCAGTCCATCGTTTCAGCTATTTGCACGAGCGGATGGCTCAAGTTCAGTTGACGTGCGAGGGCTGATAGCGGCAGTTTAGGATCTGAAGGCGATGGTGAGGGCTTCATTTTGCAAGCTTTTTTCAATGATAGTGGTTTATTCTGGTAATTCTAACCTGCGACTTTCAGCCTGAAGTATCCATCGGACTTAGCTTTGAGTAGTTTTTCAGGGACGACTACATAGAAAAACTACAGACTTTGGGCACAGCAAAATGAAGCTGCAGATGGCTGCGTATTGGCTGCATGTCAGCTTATGATCTCAACTTTACAGGCTATGGCGTTCGCCACATAGCTCTGTACCTTATCAATCTGCATCTTATCAATCTGCATCTTATCAATCTGCATCTTATCAATCTGCATCTTATCAATAGGTGAAACCGTTGATGCGTATAGCGCAATTGCTGGCCACATGGCGCTATACGCATCTGGCGGTTGCTATAAATCTCTAACTATTGAGGAAGCTCAAGATGGGCAAATAGAGAGATAGTGTAATCCCTGTTTTGCATACATTGGAAACAGGCCAAGTCGTAAAGCTTACACACCTTGCTTGTTATAGTGCTTGCTTGTCATGGTACTTGCTTGTCGTGATGCTCATGGCATAGCGCAGCCACGTCAGCATTTTGTTAACTGCTTAGTTTGTTACAGCTTGTTAAATGCTTGGTCTTAGCTATATTGCATAGCTGGTTTGAACGCTTTGAGGAGCAAAAACTATGAAAATTGGAAGTTTAACAACTGTCGGAAACAACATCGGAAACAATGGCAGAAACAGTAGTAAAAACAAGGTCGAAAACAAAAAGTCCAAAGGCAAAATATTTATTAGCATTTTAGCATCTGCTGCCTTAATGGTATTGCCAGCCTGCACCGGCCCACAGACGACGACAACAGAAGCAGAAGAAAATAACGTTACTTCAGAAGAACTGGTTGATGAGACCGCTAGCTATGTTGGCCAAACAGTTACTGTTCGAAGCGAAGCTGAAGCTGTTGTTGATGACGTTTCTTTTTTAATGGCTGATGATGAGTACTTCGAAGGTGAAGCCATCCTGGTTATTAATGGGACTTCAGAGCCATTTGTCATTTCAGATGTGGGCGATACTCAGGTGCAGGTCACTGGTGAGGTGAAGACCTTTGCATTAGAAACCGTTGCTAGCGAATATGGTTTGACATTAGAGCCAGAGCTATACGCTGAATACGAGACTAAACCTGTGATTATTGCTCAATCGATTGCATTGGCTCCTGACGTGGGTGAAGTTGCTGCCAATCCTGAGCAGTACTATAACCAACGAATTGCTTTACAAGGTGAAGTCGAAGAGGTTTTGGAAGCGGGTCTTTTTACCCTAGATGAAGATCAGCTATTTGGCGGCAGCGATCTGCTGGTGGTTCCTTCTATGCCCACTGAAACTGTCGAAGATGGTGAAATCGTTGCTATTACTGGCGTACTACGCCCCTATGTCAAAGCTGACTTTGAAAGAGACTATGATTTACAGTGGGACTTATCAGTAACAGAGTCTATTGAAGCTGAATATACGGAAAAGCCCGTATTTGTTGCAGATAGCGTTTATCCCTCTGCAATTTGATGCGCGTAACCTGCATTAGCGTCATATCACATGTCATATCACATAGTAACTGAGCTTACAGTTTGACTGAGCTTACAGTGTGTGAATCAACGGCTTATCTATGTGAGTGAGTTGCTGATTTACTCGTGAAGACAAACAAAAACCAGCCTAACGGGAAGACAGCAGTTAGGCTGTTTTTTAGGCTGGTTTTTTATTGGTGAGAGACTTGCTCGACAATAACATCCTAAGGCTGAGCTGAATGTGAGGGTATAGCAAAGTAAGGATATATTTTTACTTTGTCTTGGTGAGTTAGCCGCTGCTAGTCAAGGCTTCTAGCGTTGGCGTAGCCTCTTCGAGGAGAATGACTATTGTTTTAACTCACTCGACAGAAGCTATCGGTAGTAAAGGTAGTGGTAGCTATAGCTTGTTAGATGGCATGTCTTCTATAGCGTTGGTCACTTGGCTTGAATACAGGCTTACTGACCTAAAGGGCTAAAGGTGATGGTGCACTAAAGGTTAGAGGGGGGCGATGCTGCGATAAGCGGCCTGAAATCCCATATGAATGCCGTAAGCTATAAACCCTACGCCTAAAATTGCCAATATCCACTCATCTGTAGGGTTGTTGTCAAATGTGGCCAACACATCTTCTGTTGTTTTAATCATTTCAGGTTCAAACTCGTAGGCTGCTCGCACACCGTAGCTACCGATCACAATGTAAACAAATCCTCTTGCCGCAATCCCAAATCGGCCAGCAATCGTCGCCCACGTTTTAGCGACGCTGCTCATAGCGTGACGGTTAAACCGTTTGCGAAAGTCTGCTTTGGCAGCCCTATAAAAGTAGTAGCAGCCTATGCCAAAGATGCTCAAGCCTATCGTCCCTAGCAGATAGCGACCAAAGGGCTGGAGGATGATCTCTAGCGCCCACTGCTCAGGTGTCTTGCCTGTACTAGTAGCAGAAAACGTCAATATTTTGATAGCACTGTAGGCGACTCCTGCGTAGGCAATGCCGCTGCAGGCATAGCTAAAACGACGTAAGATATCTTTTCCCTGACAACTGGCTTTATGCTCAGGATCTAATATGGCTTGGATCAAGCGCCAAGTAATGTATCCGCCTAAACTAATGGTTAGCACCATCAGCATACCGCGACCCCATGGCTGAGCTGCGATCGCCCGCAAGGCCCCTTCAGATCCAACGGCTTTTCCCATTCGCAAATCCATTGCCTGCGCCAGCGCTAACAGTCCTAAGGTGCCGTAGATAACGCCTTTAGCACTGTAGCCGATACGTGCATACCACTCAATCCACTGCTCAAGGTGCTGTCGCGTTTTGGGTAATATGGCCATAAATCAAGCTGCTCGCACGGTTATCTCATCATCAAGGGCCGTTCATATGCCTGTCATCATCCTGGAGTAAGAGGTTAGAAGTAAGGGCCTAGCAGCGTAAGGGCTCAGACTATCTTCTGCCTCCTGTCTGTTTCCTTTGGCCTGTGCGTTCCCATTGGCATACAAATTCAGAGTCTATGAGAGCTTGAGGCCACCATCGGTGAGGGCCATAGGAAATAGATGTTGAAGGAAATAGATGTAAAGGAAATGGGTATGAAGGAATATAGATGTTTGGGAAATTGTTAAGGATTGCTGAATTTAATCGAGAGAGTTTTGCAGTCTCTGTTACTGTTTATATGAGAAAATGATGGATGAAAGCCTAATTAAACAGTTAATAAAAGGGTAAACACTTTAAAGTT
>JAAUPS010000412.1 GCA_012033015.1 Phormidesmis sp. RL_2_1 | reverse complement strand
CTCGCCCCATCGCCCCGAGCGTGACTCAAGCGATGCAGCCCACGCCTAAGGCCATACCCCAACCCACCGCTAACCCAAAAGCCCGCAAGCAGATCGCCACGCCGCCCACCGCCTTCAGACGCACTGAAACGATTCCAGGCAAAGGCACGATGACACAGGTACCGTTTGGTAGGTCTTTGGAAAATTCGTTAGGACAACTATTTACAGAAAGTTCTGGAAATTACCGCAGTTCGACGCTGGATTCGTCAGAAAATAAAGAAATTGGCGGTATTTGGCTGGCATTATCCATTATTTTAATTATTGTGACCGCCTTCGGCGCAGGGTTTTTAATCATGAAGCCCTTGTTAAACGACCGCTAAACGATCGCTAAAATCTTTTATGGTATTAGGGGATACAGAGCTAGGGGGGTGAACTCCTGGTAGATCTGATACCAGTTACGGCGCTGTGGTGGTTGAGCAGTCTGTTTTACAGTTGGCCAACATGGCTGATAGCGGCATCAAATATTGGGAGAAGTGTACTAACGCCATGAAAAGAGTTGAAGCGATTATCCGTCCTTTTAAATTAGACGAGGTAAAGATTGCTCTGGTGAATGCGGGCATTGTTGGGATGACCGTTTCTGAAGTTCGAGGATTTGGCCGACAAAAGGGCCAAACCGAGCGTTATCGCGGCTCCGAATACACAGTAGAGTTTTTGCAAAAGCTAAAGCTTGAGATTGTGGTCGAAGATGCCCAAGTAGACATGGTGATAGAAAAAATTGTCGATGCTGCCCGCACAGGTGAGATCGGTGATGGCAAAATTTTTATCAGCAATGTGGATGAAATTGTTCGTATCCGTACAGGTGAAAAGAATTTAGAAGCCGTTTAGGCCACATATCGCTTCTGTCGAGTGAGTTAGGACAATAGTTATCGCTAGAAGCTTTGACGAGCAGCGGTGAGACCCTGCGTCGCTTAGCGGCGCTAGCGGTGAGACCCTGCGTCGCTTGGCTGCGCTAAGGAATGCTCACCAAGACAAGGAATGCTCACCAAGACAAAGTAAGAATGCATCCTTACTTTGCTATACCAGCGCAAGTTCAGGGATTGAGAGAAACAGGGGGATGGCCTAGGGCTATTCCCCTGTTTAAGTCTTTAATTTAGGTCTTTAATTTAGGTCTTCAAGTTAAGGCTTTCAATCTCAATGTTTTCAATCTCATCCTTGAAGCCCTAGGCATTGAAACGAATGGAAAGCCTATCTGAGTTGTCAGCTCAAACTGTCGAAGCACGTTTGCAAAGCTATGCTCGATTTGGGGTGGATTTGGGCTTGGAGCGCATTGAAAAACTCCTCCAAACCATGGGAAACCCCCATCACCGGGTACCCATTATCCATGTCGCAGGCACCAATGGCAAAGGCTCAGTCTGTGCATATTTGGCTGCCATATTGAAGGCTGCAGGCTATCGGACAGGCCGCTACACCTCACCTCATTTAGTCAGTTGGACAGAGCGAATTTGGTTGGACGGGGAGCCGATTAGCTGGATAGATTTGCGCGCTAGCTTAGATATTGTAGAAAAAGCAATAGAAGAAAACGCAATAAGAGAAAAAGCAATAGAAGAAAACGCCATAGAAGAAAACGCAATAAGAGAAAAAGCAATAGAAGAAAAGGCTATAGAAGAAAAGGCTATAGAAGAAAACGCGATCGCTCCCAACGATCACATTCCGACTCAATTTGAAGTATTTACCGCCCTGACTTTGCAATATTTTGCGAGTCAGCGAGTCGATGTTGCCGTGATGGAGGTGGGCCTAGGGGGACGCCTAGATGCCACGAATGTGTTTGACTCACCGCTAGCAACCGTGATTGTGTCGATTGGCCGCGACCACTGGCAGCGTTTAGGCGATACGCTGGCGCAAATTGCCGGGGAAAAGGCAGGTATTTTGAAACCCGGCGTACGGGCAATTGTAGGCCCCTTGCCACAGGAGGCTCACGCTGTCGTCGCTGCCCGTGCGGCTGAACTGCAGATTCCTTTGACTTGGGTATCGCCTGCCGAAGAGATTTCGGCTGAATCGCTCTCGGCTGATGGGAGCATTTTCGGGCAGGAAACAGCCCTAATGTATGACGGTATTCCATATCCGCAGACACTGCTCGGCAATCACCAGCGTGTGAATTCTGCTTGTGCGATCGCGACAATCCAAGCTTTACGTGCTCAAGGTTGGCATATTTCAGATCATGCGATCGCTCAAGGCATGGCCCAAGTGCACTGGCCAGGACGCTTGCAAGCCGGAGAATGGCAAGGGCATCCTTTGCTGATAGATGGGGCTCACAATGCAGATGCAGCGCGATCGCTCAGAACCTACCTAGACAAAACCTTTCCCCATCAAGCCATCACCTGGCTGATGGGAATGCTCGACACCAAAGATCACGCCGGTGTGTTTACTGCTTTACTCCGAACGGGCGATCAGCTTCACCTTGTGCCTGTTCCAGGGCACCTTAGCGCTGAACCCACCCAACTTGCGAAACAAGCCCAACAGCTCTGCCCCAACTTGAGCGCTGTCAAAACCCATCTCACTCTCGCAGCAGGCTTGAGATCGGCCACAGAGACTGTTGCCCAAAACGCTACAGATCATCAGCGTCCACCCACCGTGCTGTGCGGTTCGCTATATCTTATTGGCGATTTTTATCGGCAATTTTCTCGTCAGTTTTAGACGCAGCTTTAAACGCAGTTATCGGCTCACTTCTCGGCCTACTTCTCGGCTCAATCTTCGTAGCCTATCGGCGTCAGATAGCAGCCTGCTATCTTCCAATTGCCCATTGGCTGCTGTTGCTGCATCATGTAGGTCGCTCGAATCAAATCACCATTGCAATCCATAATCATCACTTGCTGCGCCGGAAGTCCTTCTATGGTGTGTAACTGTTCAAACACTACCGAACGCGGGCGATAAACGGGGGGATAAGCCGCTTCTACCATGCGAACAAAGTTTTCAGCCGTGCCAAACTGCATTTGTATACCCGGCGCGGCTTGGGCAAAAGCGGCAACGGGATCATCTGCTAAAAAAGCCTGAATCTGTTGTTCGATGACATCGCGAATTGCCTGCACATCAACGCTAGATATCTCCATTGAGTAGTACTACCTCGTTTTGAATGCCTGTTGCGATAACACACCTCACCCACACCTTCGGCTCTATTCTATAGCCGCTGTCGAGTTATTTTAGGACAATAGTGATTGCTAGAAATCTTTACTAACAGCAGCTCCCTCACCAAGACAGCGGTGAGACCCTGCGTCGCTTGGCGGCGCAAAGGAATGCTCACCAAGACAGCGGTGAGACCCTGCGTCGTCGTACGGCGCAAAGGAATGCTACACCAAGAGCAG
>JAAUPS010000192.1 GCA_012033015.1 Phormidesmis sp. RL_2_1 | reverse complement strand
ACTTGACTACAGAACAATTTCAGTTACCGGCGCGAACGGCGATCCTCTAATCGCGGATAGATACGGCGATGTCGGTGGCGAATATGCCTCGAACGATGTAGAGATGTTTCTGATTGGGGCAATCGGTAGCATTGGCAGGGAGCTGACTAAGCCGAATTCGCAGACCATTACCAATAGCAACTTTGGCTCTACCACTAATACCGACTACGGCGATCGCAACATTTTGGGCGCAATCCTTGCAGGCGGAACCGAAGAACTCGTAGACCGCATGGGCGATCGCAACGACGATAGGCTTGCTGAAATCGCGCAGCGAGAAAACATCATGTACATTCCGCGTGGAACTCAAGTCAGTATCTATATCAACCAGGGGTTTTCGCTGTGAAGAAATCTTTGACCAGAAATATTGTGAGTCATCTGCTAGGGACAGCGGCTACGGTAGTGCTACTCGGGGGCGCGTTGACCATTCCAGCGAGCGCGTTAACCCGAATCGAGATAGACGATATAACCGCTGCGACGAGTATCTCAACGTTGGAAGTGCCAAGAGGTCACAGCGTTGTTCTAACGCTCGATAACGGTCAATATATTCAGGCCATTTGGATTGACGACCCGAGCCTGTTGGGTATTGCTACCGATAGGCCATTGTGCGCTGATGGAACATCAACATCGTCTCAAAACTGTGGTTCAGCCAGTGTGGTTCGGTTGATGAGTCTAGGCGGGTCGATAGATCTGCCCGGCACTAGCTTCGGTCAAGGTAACGGCACCGCGACGGTCATGACGCTGATTACGACGGATGCCGGTGGTACGAACCGCAAGACGTATCAATTTACCATTAACGCTATTACGGGACGCTCTGACATTTCGCACGTAGTAATTACGCCAACACTTGGGTCTGATTATGCCCAATCGAGAGTGGACGTTCAAGCGTTTAGAGATATTAGAAGTTTCGATATCGATGCTGTGAGAGTAGGCCGTGAGATTGTTTTAGCCAACGGTCGAGCCAATACAAGTTCGGTAGCATGGCAGAATTTAGAACATTTTTTAGCGCTCCTAGATCAGAATCAAGACGTTGAATCGGCGGCAGCCGATAGCGGGGTCAATAGAGCGTTGTTAGTCGAGCTAGAGCATAAGGGCCTATCGTCAGTAGAACTCAGCGCAACTTAGGGCGCGTAAGAAAACAAATGTGGTTCAGAACTGTCTCGATCGCGCTAATTAGTGCACTAATATTTTCATTAGTCCTGGCGCGGCGTGGGCTCAGGTAACGTCGGTTGAAGACTTCCCCGCAGCAGTTCTAAACACCACGTTTAACCAAATGCCTGCCTACAAGGAGGGGGGGAGCATTCCCGCTGTAGATGATAAAACGCTTCAGATGCTTGGCTACGATCCCGGACGGATCTGGCAGGTAGGCGATCTGCCGAGTAAGGTTGTACGTGTCGGGGATATCGAAAGTGGTCTAGGCGCTGAAGAACTCATGCTTTATCAAATAGCTGAGATGTCAGGGCTAAGCCTGGACGAACTGTTAATAGGCGATCTCCCCTTCTTGCAGGGCATAACTTTAGGGCAGTTTCTAAAAGATGTTCCATTTCTAGAAGATTGGCCGGTAAATGAAATACCGCTTTTAGGAGAAATATCTAGCGTTTTTACTGGTGAAAATACCCTAGGTCAAATAATTGAAGCCAATTCTGACCTGATTCAAAGCGGGGTGAGTGAGATATTCGGCGAGATACCTATCAGCGCGATTCCCAACCTCTCTCTAGCTGCACTAGGAGATTTTGAGGGAATTGGCGGGCAAGTGATTGCTAATGTTCCGGGGCTAGGTGACATAAAGCTGGGGGCGTTTCCGATTCCAGTCTCCATTCCGTCGATGAACGTTTTTCCTATGCAAGATATTGCGTTTGGTGAACGAGAATATTTTGGCGATAAGCCTACGCCTGATCCCGTTAGTGGCGGGACAAATGGATCTAAAGACTGGGAGCCAATTGCGTGTTCTGGTGGGTGCCCGCACATCGAACTGCATGAGAGCGGGTGGGAAGGTGCCAACTGGATGACCAAGGCCCACCGAGTGAGAGACGGCTACGGTTTCTTAGGAGGATTAATTGGGGAAGCTGGAGCACACCGACTTCCATTCGGAAATTCGTTTGCGTTACAGCTAACCAATACAGACGAAAAGACTGGTACCGCTGAATGGGGATTAGCGTTTAGGGTGTGTTTCAGCGCCTTATTTGTTGATCTTGGCTGCACTGCTTACTTCATGGAAGTTCCGTTAGGAATTAGAACGGCAGAAGAGGACAATGTTCTCACTGGCGTCAGAGATGGACGGGGGGGGGCGACTCAGCCTATGAAAGCCCCGCCTGGGTACGAGGATTTAAGACCCGATACACCGCCTGACCTACAAGCCGCTATTAACGCTCAGTTGCCTCCTTCTAGCAGCAGCGGCTACACCTCTTTGTGCGGAGACGGCCCTGGCGGGGTCAAGCTGGAAGCGTTAGCGGAAGCGTTCGGAATGATAGAAAGTCGTGGCAGTGGTGATTATGGTGCGGTTGGTATATTTGTCAACCTGTCAGCAGGAGAAACCGGACGAGCACTCGGCAAATATCAATATATGTCGTATCGTTCAGATGTGATAGCCAAAATAGGGTCTACTCCGGCTGGGGCGGCGTTAATACGAAAAGCGCGATCAGGTGCAAAGCCGACGGCTGAAGAAGTTTTGGCGGGGTTCCCACCTGACGATCAGGATGATGTTTTTATGGCTGATCAAATCAACAACATAGAAAGAGCTATGGCGAGGGGTCACGAGGGTGGACGCCTGATTGAAGTGTTGGGACAGATGCACCTTCGGGGTGCTGGCGTTTTAACGAATGGTCAACTGGATTCCGGGTCAGTGAAAGATGGATTGGGCACTACTCTCAAACGGTATGGCGAAAGGTTTTTGGAGTATTACAATATCGCCGCTGCTAAGACTCCTGACTCCGCTGACCGCTGTAGCTCCACAGGGCAATACATCAATCCAACAGAAAAAGGATACAAAGATTTCTCACGAAAATTTAGCTCTAGTAGAGTTCCTAATCCTGTAACAGGGCGTAACCAGCGTCATGATGGCGATGATATACGGGTTCCCCAGGGTGAAACCGTTGTCGCATCTGACGGCGGTGTTGTTGAGTGGAGATCTCAATGTTCAGTTGGGTCAACGTGCGGGTATGGATGGTACATGCTCGTGCACCATGACGACGGAAATGCGACGTTATACGCCCACCTGTCAAAACGACTGGCGGCAGATGGCAGTCGAGTGAAGCAAGGGCAAGTGATCGCGCTTTCAGGTGGTGCAACGGGAGTTCCAGGTAGCGGAGGCTCAACTGGCCCACACTTACACTTTGAATTTAGGTTAAAAGGTCAGCCAGTTCCGCCTGAAACAATGGTTGACTACAACAAAACCGTTGCTGATATTGCTAAGGAGGTTTCGCTTTGACTAGACGACAGATCAGGAAACTCACGAAAAGAGCAATGATATTCTTTGCTCTAATAGTTGGGTTGCACGGAATAGGAAAAGCAATCGCGTATGATGTGGATAGAGCTTACAGCGCTTCTTACGCATCCAAGGTTTCTGCTGAAAACATTGCCAGTATTGGAATAGGTATAACGCCCAACATAGAAGATATCCCTTGCGATTTTCTTAAATTCAAAGCTGAGAACGGCGAGGATGTTGAATTGGTCGCGTCAGTTATGGATGACACAGGCCACTATCAGATGTGGCTGTACGAAAACGCTGGAATGATTGAATACACGGTGTCTGAAGTTAACGAGAATGGGCTTTGTGGGTTAGCTTACACCCCATACGACGATGAATTTACTAATCGCATTCCTCTTGATATAGCTCGCGAGTTGATG
This sequence comes from Phormidesmis sp. RL_2_1, assembly GCA_012033015.1. Taxonomy (GTDB): domain Bacteria; phylum Cyanobacteriota; class Cyanobacteriia; order Phormidesmidales; family Phormidesmidaceae; genus Phormidesmis. Next base: position 6,198 of record JAAUPS010000192.1, on the reverse strand, counting down.
TTGCAATTTAACCTATTAAAGGCTGATATTGCTGGTGGGTTAGAAGCGTATAGGCAACAGACTATAGAAAATTTTACCGTTTGCGAAAGACAAGGTTTTCCCTGGGAAGACGAGGATTGGTGCAACGAACCTGTTCAAATTACGTCAGTCGATAAATGGGTATTTGATCAGCTCGGTATTGTGCTTCCTGAAGATACTTACATAGTGAGAGATATCGATGATGGGTGGGATTACGAATACGAGCCCGGTGCAACTACATTCCCAGACGATAGCAACAGTCAATGAACCGACTCAACCTGCTGAATACAAACCGTTCGGTGATATCCCGCCTACATGGTTCTTCTGTGGGTCTGTCCTGGTGTTTGCGCTGATTTTTGTACTGAACGCTGTCTTTGGAAACAGGAATAAAAAGAATGTTATCGGTTCTGCTCGCTGGGGCGGTAGAGCTGAAAAGCAGATGGCTAGAAAGATCGCTGTAAATCAGCTAACCAGCCCTCGCCATGACGAAGTTGCGCTATGGATTAATAGCCCTGAAAAAATAGAGGGCACTAAAATATCAAAAGACAGCAGCACCATATGGTTGCCGTATATGGCTAACGGTACTGGTGTCATAGGTGGTTCAGGGTCAGGAAAAACTTACAGTGTGATCCTGGCAACTCTAAGAGCCGCGATCGCTCAAGGATTGCCAATCGTTTTACTGGACACGGATTATCCAGGATTGAGCAAAGCGATCGCGCCCCTGGCGCAGTCTGTAGGATATGAAGTAGATGTTTTCGCGCCCGGATATCCCGAATCAGGAGTGTGTAATGTACTAGATTTCGTATCTGACTGTCGCGATTCTACAGGGGCCAGTCAGATATAAAACTCTGAATAAGAATTTTGCACTGTCGGGGAGGGATGAGGATGTCTTCTTTAGAGTAGCAGGCGAATTAGCTACTGAAGCTGCGCTCTTGCTGGCCAAAGCCCTACCCCATAAGGATTTACTAACTGCATTCACTATTCTCAAAGACGAGGATATGATTAATAGGGTGCGCAGTGTTGGTCGTATCGATCCTTGGCTGAGTATATCTTTCGGGCAGTTGTTGTCTACTGCTAAATCAGAAAAAACCGTAGACAGCATTCGGGGTACCGCCGCGCTATTGTTCGGCAACTTGATGAGACCTGACATCTTACCAGCGTTAATCGGTGAGACGACTATTCCGCTCAAGATAACCGGGAAAAGACTGTTAATATTTGGTGTAAAGCAAGATATTAGATTAGTGGTGTCGCCCCTAATCGCATCCATTATTCACGCCATTATTACAACGAATGTCTTACCAGGTAGAAAAGAGCCTTTATTCTTATCGTTAGATGAAATGCCTTCTATGTTCTTTCCTGAGATATCGGAGTGGCTCTCAGAAAAACGTAAGTATGGTTTGTGCTGTCAGATAGGGTATCAGTCTCTGGCGCAACTGAAGAAGACTTATGGCCCTGAATTAGCCAACGTCATTTACACCAATACAGCAACGAAGTTTCTATTTAATCCGCAGCACGTAGAAAGCGCGGAAATGTTCAGCAAAACATTGGGTGAAAAAGATGTAGTATACAGCACAAAATCTCGAACGTATGGTAAAAATCGTTCCAGAACAAAAGGCGAACATCGAATAAAAAGACCTCTATGGTCGAGTGATGAATTCCTGACGATGGGTCAGGGGAGCTGTGTGCTCCTAAATCCCGGATATGGGAAGGGGCGAGAACGGTTCATTCCGATGAAGTTCGATCCTATCAAGATATCGAAAAAAGAAATCGCCTTGCAGCAGGCTACTGAAGATAGATGGAATGAATTTTTGACTTCTATCAACCACAAAAGTGTAAGTGACAGAAAGATTCCACCGCACTACATTACTGACCGGGAGAAAGCTCTACATGACGCGCTGCCTGTCGCTAAAAAAACAAGTAGCCCGCCTGATTATTCTAAAATGTTGTCCTGATAGAGGTAAAGTGTTATGCCATCGTCAGAGGTGAAATCGAATGCTGGAGCTGGGGCACGCTCCTTAGCGCAAGACGAAGCAACATCTATTGCCACAATCGTGACCTTAACGATTAGCAAAATATACCAAACTACTGAAAAGGTTAGGCAGCGTCAACTAGCTGCTAGGCAAAGCGTTCAGTCAGTCGGAGCAGCTTTATCGGATTATGGTTCCGCGCCCAGAATAGATGCACCCGCACAGGAAGTCGAACACTGGCGCGAGGCGATATCAGTAGTAGCTGAACAAGGCAACCAGATGACTGCTGTTGAAGCTAAAACCGCCCTCAATAGAATTAATGATCGCATTGGCAGAGCAGGCGCGGTAAATCTAGTCGTATCAACTACAAAGGTAAATCTAGTCGTATCAACTACAAAGGCTACAAATCAGATACTAGAGGAAAATAACTTGAACTCGACTCAACGAACTGCTAAAGCTTCTGTAGCACAAGGGCAAGCGCCCGTTCAGTCAGTCACTGATAGATCTGTTGAGGAGCTTTCTCAAGCTACGCCCGAGCAACCTACGCCGGAGCAAGCTACGCCGGAGCAACCTACGCCCGACCAGCTAGATGTTATAGCTGTAGCCGATGACATCTATGATTCTCCAGCTCCCGCAGCGGCGAGGCATGAGCTACCACCCAAGCTGATGGATCATGATCAGCAAATGGAGACGCTAGGGACTGATATCAAAAGCGATACCGCGATCCCTAAATACGAAAAAGAAGCTTCTGTAGAATCTCAACAAGCCAGTTCAGGGCCGACTAAAATAGAGGGTCAGGCGTCTTCTAAGAAAGTCTACAATGCCGAAGAATTTAGAATCGTGAGAGAGGGCAATAAGACTACTATTGAGACCGTCAACGGGAAAAAGCTTTTTGAGTATACAAAGGACGATAGCGGTAGAGTAACGGTCACTCTAGACAAGATCACGGGCAATGCGGCTCTCAGAAAGCAGTTTGAGAAAGCCGCATCAGCGCTGAGAGCCGAGCCCGCCCATAAAATTATGAAAGACCCTAGTGGTCGTAAGCAAATAGACAAGTTGGGTGGGTTGGCCCCGGCTGGCTCCTACGCTGTCGCAGTTGCAGCCTATGCTACTGACGCCAAGAGCCCAGTTGTCGCCACTGAAAAATATGAATTTAGAAAAAACAGCGAAGGATATGAGGTATATCGGCGCGGGCGTGATATTAAGCCCCAAGATGCCCTGCTAGCTAAAAACTATAGCGATGGTCGAATAGTCAGCACTCAAACGCCAGAAGATTTGGTTTATATGAAAGAGAACTTCGGAAGGATGCGAGCTAAAGAAGTAGAACATAAGAAGGCAGTCGAAGCTGCGGCAGAGGCTAGGGCGACTGGTCAGCCAGTAATCAGTAGAGCTACAGCTATTGAAAAGGAGAGGGGTTAAGCAATGGCTACCACTACTACAGTCAATTGGGATGTCGTACTAGAAGGCTACGGCCCCGAAGCCAGAGAAGGGCTTATTAAAATCCTCAGAGATTATGAAATTAATGACGATGATGCTGTAGCAGCTCTCATCGCTTCTATGTTTGTGTCCCAATTGGATACGATGAGAGCGTTTCAAACGATTTCAGAAGTCATCGAGAAGGGCAAAGATTCTCTGTCAGATGAATTCAAGGAGCATATTATATCGCTGCGAGGCATTATCTCGTTTGCTGAGGAACATCTAGTCGAGGCCGGGAAAGAAGCTATCGAGCAGCGCCAGAAGGACTTGCTCGATGTTGTTAGGGCCGGTATCGCTAAGGCTATTCACAAAAGCGACCAGTTTAGGCACTTCCGCAGCACAGCAGGCATTTTACTGATGATGGGAGCCGTAGGACTCATTTCTATTGTTAGCGCCCTCTCAGGGGTGATGGTTGTGCAATCTCTTTCTTCTTCCCCGACATCAGATCCGCTAACCGATCCGTTATGGGCTGAAATAGCGGTTAAAAATGCTGAAGCTGTGAAGACTTGCATTGAGAACACAGATAAGCTGGAGCATATGTGTGTGATTGAGGTTCCCAAATGAGATTCCACGCCGCTGTTAACGCCGCTGTTAACGGTTATGTAATTGGAAGAATCGGTGGCGGGGTCTTATTAATCGCCCTAATTTTTAATGCGATGCAGCTAAGTGATATGAATCGCAGGAAGGCTCCTGAGCGGGCAGAGAAAATGGCTAGAGATGCTGAACGCAGGAAGTACGCTACGCCTGCTAGTGAACTACCCAGCACTCTGGAAGAGGCAACCGCAGCTCAAGAAGCAATCATGCAGAAGTGGGATAAATGCGACGAAGACCTTCAGAGTAAATTAGGGCTAAGTGAGTTTGAAGCCATGACAGCCACTAACGAGCAAATCCTAGAAGCTTGCGGGTTCTGACCAATGCAGGTCTGTGGCTTTTGAGCAGGGCAATAGCGCATCATCTCGCGCCAGTAACAGGACACTGTCTTCCGTGTCGGTTTCAAACAATTCAACCAGTTAAGAGCAGTGGAGACCTAACCTTGAGAGCTGCTGCAAAGCTTCTGTCTTCAGAATAGGATCGTCAGAGTCCGCCCAGGCAAAGAGCTGAGCAATCCTGTCAGCCTGAACGCCATGCTGCTGAGATCGCATCCCACTAGCGCCATCCGCCATCCGCTTCACACGCTGCGCCGCTTGATGGTCACGGTTAGCCTGCAACCTCTGCTGAATATCGAGAATCAACTGCCGGGGGGCGGCGCAAACGCCTCATTCGACCGCAGGTATTCAGCAGAGGCGTCGCCCGTATTACGCCCCCCCCCTTCAGCGCCTCCATTTGTCAATGCCGACCGTGAGCCAGAAGCGCCGTTAAACAAGGGATTACAGCCATCAGCCGCCAATAAGCTTGAGCCGAAGGGTGTAGGAGCTGCGCCCCCAGCGCTAGCTCCTACGACCCCGGCCTGAAAAGCAGGGGGGTGCGGGGGGTTTTCCACAGGTTGAGCCAACTGTGAAGCCGCTAAAGCCTGTGGAACTGCCAGATGTAGGGGATGCCATAAATCCTGATGGCGGTAGAGGGTACTGCCAGAGATACCAGCCGCGCAGAGGGCATCAAAGCGAGCAGTGATCCCCTCTGGCCAGTGATTGCTGCGGAAGAGCGCGACGGCCGCAGCCCGAATGCGCTCTCGCGCCTGCGCCTGCTGCTGTTGATTCCAGGTCAGGACATCGCCAGTGGCCCTCGGCTTGTCATTACCATAGTGAAAGTAATGGCTGCTCTCAATACATTTGGCCCAGTCCCAGGCCCTATCCTCGATATCGCCCTGGTGGCCGCAGAAGTCGGCATATCCCGGTAATGCTTTGGCGATGCGAACAATGTCCTTGACGAGCGCCTCCCCAGTGAGCGGCGCTGCGGCATAAAGAACATGACCAAAGATATAGGAGCGCAGCGTAATGCGGCCCAAAATAAAATTGGTTTGCCCTGCCCCGCTCCAGCCCGGCTCGATGTCAGCATGAAGGTCATTGATGAACTTCTCAGCCTTGCCTGTGACCCGATAGATTTTGCGCTTGGCCTGCCGAATAATCTGCTTGAGGATGACGGCATTGATGACGTTACGCGCTGAGGCATTGTGCCAATAGCGGACAAAGGATTGCTCAGTAGCCGCAATCGGCTGCAAGCCATCGTTCAGTAGATAAGAGCCCCGCTGTAGGGGTAGGCGGTGGCCGTTGTAAAGGCTGATACTACCGTCAGAGGTGAAGGGCTTTGGATTAGGGAAAACCTCTAGCCACCCGGACATAATTTTGAAGCCAGCATTCTCTAGCAGGGCCGATAGAGCGATGGCGAGCTGCCAGGACGAAAGCGCCTCGTTGAACGGGAAGTACAAATGCAGGCCACCGCTATCTGAGCTGGTAATACAGAGATGATCGACTAGGCCCAAGGGCTCCAGTGCTGCTGTGATGCGCGCTAACGCGAGCGGGTCGCGGCGGGGGTGATAGGGACTGCCTGCGTCAATATCGAGCAGCCCATATTGGGTGTTGGAACCAAAGCGCACCCCATATAGATAGGAGCCTTGTAGGATGAGCCGGTCGGCTAAGGGATGACTGGCTTGGGTATGCCAGTCAGGTTTTGCGCCAGGGTTAGGGTGGGGCGCATAGAGATAGTCGTAGCGGTGCGGCCAGAGGTTGAGGAAGGCATTGTCAGCCTCCTGCACATACTCTGAGCGCCGTTTCTTAAAAACAGCAATCATGGGTCTCTC
>JAAUPS010000411.1 GCA_012033015.1 Phormidesmis sp. RL_2_1 | reverse complement strand
TATCTCTTTGGCGTATGGATGAACGAGTGCCTGTCTATTTGGCGGATGGATTTGCCTATCTCTTTGGCGTATTAATGCCCTATCTCTTTGGCGTATTAAGATTTTTAGCCCCTTGAGTGGCTTGCATTACGGTGCTAGTGTTTCAAAGTCAAATCATCTGTACTACTAGCTATTTTCAGTAAGCAGTAAATAGTACGCATCAGGCGTTCAGTTCATATGGCTGATAGCTAGAGGTCTTGAGTGATGATTGGATGTCGAGACCATCGGAGAGTTTTTATGTAATGTCCCCGGCTAACCGAGCAAATTTAAAGAATCAAAGCTCTAACTGCGGCTAACAGCTAGAGCTTTAGGTTACTCATTCATCGCAGAAATCTAAAAAGCTTGTAGGCGGTCATTAGATTTCTGCTGGAGTTGTTCGCCTATTTTATCAAATGTGCTGACTATTGGACACACAGCCTCTAATAGTCACAGTGGCGTTCGGCTCAAATTCCATCGATACGGAGATAGAGTCAATGCTTTTTCTACAATGGCTCAGTAGGACAGTGATTCATGTTCACTGCCTCTGTGTACAACCCCCTTTTCTTGTGGCCAATAGCGGTTTACCTCTTGATAGTTCTGAAAGAGGTAGATCATGATCGCCATTCGCAATGACGACATACTGCCGTCAGATCCGTTAGCTCAACGTCTTAGCCAAACCTTCCTGAGTAACCGCTGGGACTTCATCTATGCCCAGGTGCCAGATCCGCATCAACCAGAGCAAATGGTGCTGGACTGGCAGACAGAGCATCTAAAGAAAAAGCCAGAATGGAAGACCGAGCGACGCTACCCGATGAAGAGTCGAGTGCTGTATCACCGCTGGGCAGATCCAACTGAAATTATCGGTGTGCGGTTTGACCACACGACCGCATATGGTCTGTTAGACATTGATGCAAAAAGCAAATACCATCCCAAGCAAAATCCGAATGCGATCGCAGCGATTCAGATAGCGCTAGAGACCATCGGTATCACCCGCACGGTGCTAGTTCGCTCTAGCTGGAGCGACGGCTTGCACCTGTATTTCCCCCTGAACGGCGCGGTCAACACGTTTAATCTGGCTGTCGCTGTTAAGTTTTGCCTTCAGACACAAGGTTTTGAAGTCAAAGAAGGCCAGCTAGAGATATTTCCCAACGACAAAAGCTACGGCGTCGTCACCAAAATTCTCTACAAAGGCCACCGCCTACCCCTTCAGCCAGAGACTGGCTCCTGGTTGCTAGACGATGACTTTCAAGGCGTTAGTAATCAGCTAAGTGAGCTATTCCGGATATGGGATATCGCCTCCATCGGCCAAGACATGGCCGAACTCAACAGCGCCCTGCTGATCGCCCGCCAAAACCGCCTGACAAAGCCGCGCCGTCGCCTAAATAATGTAGAAGCGTGGCGACAAGATTTAGAAATTTTCATCGCCGAAGGGTGGAGCGGGCCAAATCAAACCAACCATCTACTCAAGCAGATCGGCTGCTATGGCGTCGTCTTCCAAGAACTAAGCGGCGATGCCCTCGTTAAGTACATTCGCGAAACCGCGATCGCTGCCCCCGGCTATGCCAAATGGTGCGGCCATCAACATCAAATCGAAGTGCGATCGCGAAGCTGGGCGAAAGCGGTGGAGAAATACTACTGGCCGCTCGGCACTCACATGCCAAAGAGCGACCAGCGGGTAACGTAGTGCCGTTTAACCAGCAGCGGTACATTAACTGCACAAGAAAAAATCAAAAGCGCGATCTCAATCCTAGAAGAGGAAGATCGCCTGCCCGAGACAATCACTACCAGAGCGCAAGCAATATCAGAACTGGCAGGCACGAGTCTCGGGACGCTGTACCGGCATAAGGGCCTGTGGCACCCGAAGCATCAAGAACCCAAAAAGAAGTGTGTAATACCTGATTCTGCGGTCGATTCAGAGCAGAATCAGCCTTTACTAACACCGACAGAAAATCAGCTAGAACCCTTTGACAACAAGAAATTACACACTAACCAAGAAATAATGAAGTGTAGGCCCGCTCGGCGTGAGCCTTCTTTCAACAAAGAATTTAAAAACTCTTCTCAGAGGGGGGTACGGGGGGAGAAAAATCGAGTTTTCCACAGCCCAAGCCACCTATTTTGCGACTGGTTCCTCCAGCTCCTGCATCTTCTAAGGTTCATCCTCCGTCCTATTCTGGGATAGACGCTGAACAAGATGACGTTATTCGAGGGATTCAGGTTCAAGTGCGAAGCCTAAATTGGACAATGGAAGAGATCAATCAGTTCATTGCGAGCCGCTTTGATGGGAAGCGTCGGTATCAGCTCAATCATGACGAGCTGGTACTAATGCTCTATTATCTACGTACGCTCAGCTCTGAATAACTACAGTGATACAAGCGATGCGCCGGGCCGACTGCTGTTTAATATGCTTGGTGCGATCGCTCAATTTGAGACTGAGATTCGAGCCAAGCGTCAGATGGACGATATTCGCCTTGGCATTGCGAATATCGTCCATCTGGGCAGAAGGAAACACTTGACGAAAGATGAATAAGTTGAGCTACAGCAGAAGCGGATGGACGGCGCGCTCATAAAAAAATTAATGGAAGAATATAATCTATCGAAGGCTAGCGGCTATCGCTACCTGGACGGCATCACCGTTGAGCTAACTTCACTACCCAACAATGGACAGCATCCTCACTAGCTTCATGCCGTTGAGGATGCTGTCCATGAGCTAACCAGCGTCCTAATTAAATGGATCATCGTCAACGGCTCTGAAGACGCATGGTGCGCCCCAATGACCAGGGGGTAATATGTCTAACTCACATGGTGGTCCAGCCGGCCATGCGACAGGTACTGTCCCACTTCCAGATGGAGTTCGCAGTTGAGGAGAGCCATCGGGATTGAGACCCGGACGCACCTGAGGCACATCCTCTGGCTCAGACGGAGTAATCAGGTCGGTAGAGCCATCGGGATTGAGATCCGGACGCACCTGAGACTGAGTGGATCTGGAAGTACGGAGCGGTTCTGCGAGAGCTGCCCTATTTTCTACTCCCGTGAGGACGAGACCCGAGAAGAGGGAAACAGCGAGGAGAAGGGAGGAAACAGATTGGTTGGACATGTCGTTTGTTCCAGTAATATGTGGGTTACAACATTGAATAGGATAGGAGTTACGCATTGACAGAGCAGGCAGATTATGGGTGGTAAAATAGATCACATCCTCTTAGCCTTCTTGTCAGCATGCGCCAGCGCTCGAAACCGTCTACAGCCCAGTGCAATAGCGCTCTATACACCTTATTCCTACTCGCTGAGCCTAAATACGTCAGTTGCGTACGGCTCTCAGAAATCTTGGCAGAGGTGA
>JAAUPS010000025.1 GCA_012033015.1 Phormidesmis sp. RL_2_1 | reverse complement strand
TCATTCTGTCTATCATTCCTGTCTAACAGATGACAGCCTTAGCGGTTAGCCCATGGTTTTATATTATTAAAAAATATAAAGACACTAGTGGGTTAATTGCTAGTGCCTGGGCTATTCATCGGCTATTCATCGGCTATACAGTTATGCAGTTCCGTAGGCATTGTAGACAGCGCGCAATTCGGATGGGGCTTTTGTTGCCATTGATAGCGCCATTGATAGCCGTTTCGGGCTGTCGCTTTTTGCCGCCGAGTGCGGCTCAACCCGCCTCAGGGCAGCGGGGTCGCCCAGAACAGGCCGACGGGCCAGTCGCGGTAAAAACAGCTAGGGCCGAGAGCGGATCTTTAGCCGGTGCGTTGACTTACACCGGCACTACCCGTCCGGCGCAGCAGGTGGCGCTACGAGCCCAAGTATCGGGGGAAGTGATTGAATTGCGCGTTGATGCGGGAGATGCAATCGCCCGAGGTGAGGTGATTGCCCAACTCGATGGTGATTTGCAAACGACCCATGTCAACCAGGCCAAGGCCGAACTCTCTGCCAGACGCGCCGAAACAGCTCAGGCAGCGGTCTCTATCAGCGATGCTCAAGCAGCCGTGGTTCAGGCCCAAGCTACATTTGATCAAGCCCGGTTAGATGCAGCTAGGCTGCGACAGTTGGCCAGCCAAGGCGCGATTTCGCAGCAGGCTGCCGAAGCGGCTGAGCTAGCCGCAACCAATGCGCAGCAGGCTGTGCTCTCAGCCCAAGCCCAAAGAGACGCCCAGCGACAGGCGGTGGCTTCAGCGGCGGATCGCATTGAGGCCCAGCAGGCTGTGTTGGCGCAAACTCAAAAACAGCTTTCCTATGCAGATTTGCGATCGCCCCTAACAGGTGTTGTGCTCTCGCGACAGGTCGATATCGGTGACTTTGTAGAATCGGGCGATACCGTTTTAGAACTCGGAGATCTCAGTTTGTTAGAAGTCACCGTGCAGGTCTCTGAGCTAGATATCAGACGACTGAGCCTCGCTCAGCCCGCCCAAGTACAGCTTGATGCCTTCCCTAGCGAAGGGGCGATCGCAGGGCAAATTGAACGAATTGCCCCGGTGGCCGATGTCACCTCAGGGCTAGTACCCGTACAGATCAGTATTCCAAACCTCAGTGGCAAAATAGGCAGTGGCTTGCTAGCGAGAGTGCAGTTTTCCACCGGCGGGCAAGCCCGAGTGGTGGTGCCTGATAGTGCCCTCAGCATGGGAAAAAAAGGCACTACAGTATACGTGATTGAAGGTGAAGGCGACCAGGCAAAGGCAGTGGCCCGACCAGTGAGAACAGGCGATCGCACTCAAGATCGCATTGAAATTCTCTCGGGGTTACAGCCTAATGAAATGTTTGTGGTAGAGAGCGATCGCCCCCTGACCTCAGGACAGGCCGTACGGCTCAGCATTTTATCTGAACCCGGCGCTGATCAAAATGCCCCATAAAAAAACCCATGAACACCCCACTAACGCCCTAAGAAAGCCTGCTCAAGCAGGATAACGAACCCATGAGAGAGCCCGCTGCTTCATCTAATTTAGAGACTTCTGGTTCACAGGTAGAGCCATGGGCCAACACCGAGCATGGGCCACGGCCAAACACAGCAGCGCCTACTGCCAGCAAAATCAGCCTCAGCACGCTGGCGATTCGGCGTTATATCGCCACGCTGGTGCTGACCGTTGCAGTGATAGTGCTCGGGCTGTTTTTTGTGCAGCAGCTCCCGGTGGATTTGCTACCATCGATTACCTATCCGCGCATTGGCGTCAGGGCCGATGCCCCAGGCATCTCCCCAGAGGTGGCGGTCGATGAAGTGACGCGGCCCCTAGAGCAGGCACTTGCTGCCACAGAAGGGGTGGTGCAAGTCTTCTCCCAAACCCGAGAGGGCCGCATTAGCCTTGATCTATACTTTCAGCCCGGCGGCAATATTGACCAAGCCCTCAATGATGCAACGGCCACGCTCAACCGCTCAAGAGATAGCCTGCCCAATACAGTACAACAGCCCCGTTTGTTTAAGTTTGATCCGTCTCAACTGCCGGTGTATGAAATTGCACTCACCTCTCCCTCACTGCAAGGGGTAGATTTGAGAGTGTTTGCCGATCAGGATTTGGCCCGCGAACTCAATACCGTACCGGGTGTTGCTAGTGTAGATGTTTCTGGTGGGGTACAAGAAGAGATTCGTATCAATCTCGATCCGGCTAGATTGCAGCGTTTGGGCCTAAGCATTACGGATGTTTTAGATGCCCTTTCCCAGCGCAATCAAGATACTGCTGGAGGCCGCATTCAAGGCCCGGATAGTGAGCCGCTAACCCGGTTGTCAGGGCGTTTTCAGACGGCTGATGAGATTCGCAATGTGATCTTTGAGGTGGGCAATAGCAGCGCGTCATCGGCCGGGGGTGCGCCACTTGGCCCTGCTCAACAAGTCTACCTACGCGACTTTGCCGAAGTCATTGACGGCACTGAAGAACAACGTATTTTTGTGAACCTCAACGGTGAGCCAGCGGTGAAGGTCAGTGTGCAAAAGCAGCCAACCGCCAACACCATTGCAGTGGTAGACGGGGTGAAAAGCGCTTGGCAGAACTGCAAACGTCAGGTCTGCTACCGCCTGATTTGGTGCTGAATGCCACCTTAGATGAATCTATTTTTATTCAAAATGCTATTCGCAATGTGGCGATCGCAGGTCTCAGTGGCGCTGGGCTAGCGGCGATCGCAGTACTTTTATTTCTGGGCTCACTGCGGCAAACCTTCATTATTGTGATCGCCATTCCCCTGGCAACGCTAGTGGCGATTTTACTGATGGCCTGTTTGGAATTTCGCTGAACGTGTTTAGCCTGGGCGGATTAGCTCTAGGCGTTGGAATTGTAGTAGACAACGCCATTGTCATGTTAGAGAACATTGTCACCCACGTTCAAACCGGCCAAAATCAGGGCAACCGGCCCATCATTCGTCAGGCGGAGGCCAGCAGTCGAGAGCTAGAATCGGCTCTTTTTGCTTCAACGACAACCAACCTCGTCGCTGTTTTACCTTTTTTACTCATAGGCGGCTTTATTTCACTATTGTTCAATGAGCTGGTGCTCACGGTCAGTTTTGCAGTGGCTGCTTCGCTGGTCGTAGCCTTGACGGTAGTGCCCGCGCTGGCCTCCCGGCTCTTGACAGTGCAAGGCTCTAGCGGCATCAAAAGCATTCTGCTCATTCGCCAGTTTGATCAGCGCTTGCAGGGGCTGACAGCGGCAGTACAGCAGACGTATTGGGCTGGGTATTGTCAAGGCGAATGGGGGTAATTGCCTTTGCCTTTGCCCTCTTCGGCGGCAGCAGCTTTTTCATGGCGGGCCACATTCCCCAAGAAATTTTGCCCAGTATTGCCACCGGTCAAGCGGATGTCAGGGTGCAGTTTCCACCTGGGACAACACTGGCCGAAAACCGTCAGGTCATGGACGCAGTTGATCAACTGCTGCTGGCTCAGCCCGAGGTTGAATACGCCTTTAGCACGTCGGGCGGATTTCTCTTTGGTAGCAGCACCAGTCAAAATGCTTTGCGCGGCTCAAGCACGCTAACGTTAGCACCGGGTACCGATGTCGAAGCCTTTAGCGATCGCATGTCAGCAGCATTCAATCAGTTCAACTTGGTCAAGACGCGGATGCGGGTCTCTCCCGGTGACGTGCGCGGTTTGATTTTGAACAACTCACCTGTGCGCGGCGATGTAGATGTGATTTTACAAGGTAACAACGCCCAAGCGTTAGAAGCAGCGGGCCAGCAGGTGCTAGCAGCACTCGCCGCGCAGACCACCCTAGCCACCTATTCGCCCGACGCCGACCCCCCTCAGCAAGAGGTGCAAATTCGCCCCGACTGGGAGCGCGCCGCTGATCTGGGACTTTCGGCTGAGGGCATTGGCCGCACCCTACAAACCGTACTCTCAGGTTCTGTTGCTACCCAGCTTCAACGGGGCGATCGCCTGATCAATGTACGCGTACAAACCCCCGAAGCGCTTGTACAAAATCCGGCTGAGCTAGCCCAACTGCCGCTGCTCAATGGCAGCGGTCAGTTGGTTCGACTCGGAGATGTGACCCGCATTGAAAACGGCCAAGCACCCGGTGAAATTCAACGAATTGGACAGCGCCAAGTCTTTATTATCGAAGGCGATCTCAACGACGGTGCGAGCTTAGGCGATGCGCTAGCAGAAGTAGATCAAATCTGGGCAACACTGACCTTGCCACCAGGGGTGAGCCACCTCCCCAGCTTTAGCGCCCAGAGCAACGCCGACATTCAAGACGGGCTTGGCATTTTAGGAGGACTCGCCGCCTTTTTGGTATTTACCGTTATGGCTGTACAGTACAATTCACTGATTGATCCGCTGGTGATTATGCTGACGGTGCCTTTGGCATTGGCAGGCGGTATTTTAGGATTGTTCATGACCCAAACGGCCATTGGGGCGACGGTGATTGTCGGGGCGGTGCTGCTCGTCGGTATTGTCGTTAATAACGCCATTATTTTGGTGGAGTTAGCGAACCAAATTCATGCCCAAACGGACTGTGACCGGCTAAGTGCCATGCGCCAAGCGGCCCCTCAGCGCCTGCGGCCGATTCTCATGACCACCATTACCACGGTGCTAGGCATGTTTCCGCTGGCCTTGGGGCTCGGTCAAGGCTCAGAATTTTTACAGCCGCTGGGCGTGGTTGTTTTTTCTGGACTCTCTTTAGCGACACTGCTGACGCTGTTTATCATTCCTTGTTTTTACACGCTGCTGCACGCGATCACTGATTCCCAAAAGATGTCGCAACAGATGCCAAAAAATGTACCATCAACTCGTTTAAATTAACGAATATTCCATGCTAAAAAAACTATTACTTATCGGTTTAACCATTGCCTGTGTGATTGGGCTGACAACGCTCGGGGCCAAGGCCGATATCATCATAGAGTCTGTTGTTTATGAAATTGACGGGCAGCCGTATGAGGGCTACTTTGCCTTGAACGAAGGCTTTGGCGATCAGCAGCCGGTTGTTTTACTCATTCACGATTGGAACGGTATTGATGAGTATGAACAGCGTCGAGTAGAGATGCTGGCCGAAAGTGGTTATGCAGCCTTTGCCGCAGATTTGTATGGTCAAGATGTGCGCCCAACCACGGTAGAAGAATCCCAGGCCCAAAGTGGAATGCTGTATGGCGATCGCCAAACCATGCGTCAGCGACTATCTGCCGGACTCGCTGCGGCCCAAAGCATGGCTGGCGTTGACCCACAGCGGGTGGTCGCCATTGGCTACTGCTTCGGTGGCGCAGCCGTGTTGGAATTTGCCCGCGCAGGGGCAGATCTTGATGGATTTGTCAGCTTTCATGGCGGCCTAGCCACCCCCGCAGGCCAAGACTATACCGCAGCGACAGGGCCACTATTGATTCTGCATGGTGGGGATGATCCGGTTGCGCCCATGACTGAAGTCGCCGCCCTTGCCGATGAGCTTAATGCCGCAGGCGTAGACTATGATATGGAAATTTACGGCGGGGCGCGCCATTCCTTTACAGTTTGGTCAGCCGATAGAGAAACCTCTCGTTATGACGGCCAAGCCGATATTCAATCATGGGACGCTTTGATGGAATTTTTGGACAAATCACTGGGCTAGTCACAATAGCAGCCCAGTTTTCAAACGCCAACTGTGACCACTGAACCCACAACACGAGTCACCACCAAAACTGTTATATGTAGCTATATGTTGTAGCTGCCGCCGGATGCACACGCGCGACTGCGTATCACTTTGATGCCATCCTATACCAGTCTTAAACAAACAAATAGCTGTCACTTGTTTGCCGAAAATCTCACTTGCAGACCCGAATAAATTATTGAGCAAACACTCTGATTTCAGGCAAAGTGTTTCTTGAAGATTAATCAGTCCTAAAAACTTCTCATACTAAATCCTAATTGGTTATCCCCGATTTGGTGGGGCGAATGCCATGCGCCCCTACAGTTTGGCCTTTTTGGGAATCGGAGTTACATAACTCGGAGTTAGTATAAAGCTGTTGGGGTACTCGTGCCAGGAACCTCGGCCTCGTCATAAGAAAGCCGACCAAGCAGCTCAAAGTGCCTTTAAAAAAACTTACCCAAGCGAAAAGCTGAAGTAGCCCGACAGTTTCCAGACGCCACTGTTGAGGTTTGGTTATTTGATGAGCATCGTTTAGGACTCAAACCCATCATTAGAAAAGTTTGGGCCCCTACACGATAGGATTCTCGATCATCCGATAGCGTTGCATAGTCGATATCATCGGCTATCGGCAGGCAGATTGTCTTATCCCCAGCGAGACCTCGTTGCTTTCTTTCGGCCATTCCTCTCGGCCTCCACTCGCTTGCAATAACTTTATTCTATGTCACACAAACTTGCTTGGAACCAGGAGCGCTAGAGAGGCGGTGGTGCGATCGCACGTGAGGAATGAGAGAATGGGGCTTTTCTAATCCGTGAGCTTCCATGAGCGGCTGATTGCCCATGATGATCATAGGGTCGCCATCGGCAATGATTTGGCCGTTGTCGATGAGAAGGACACGGTCGCATACATCCAGAATGAATTCTAAATCATGAGAAGAAACCAGCATCGTCTCGGTAGAATGTTGCAAAAAGCTAATCAGCCGCCGCCTGGTGCGCATGTCCAGGCTAGCGGTGGGTTCGTCGTAGAGAACGACTTGGGGTTGCATAGCAAGAAGGGAGGCGATCGCCACCATCTGCTTTTCACCGCCCGACAAATGATGAGGTGTACGATCCGCGAGAAAATCTGTGCCTGTTGTGGACAGTGCCTTGCCTACAAGCTGCGAAACGACTTCGGCGGAAAAGCCCATATTTTCTGGGCCAAAGGCAATATCTTCTCTGACAGTAGGCGAAAAGAGCTGGTCGTCTGGATCTTGGAAAAGCATTCCAATTTCGGGGAAAAACTGTCCGGGTTCAACGGGTCTGTTTAAAAGAGAGATAGTGCCCGAATTGGGCGCAAGAACACCACAGAGGAGCATGAATAGTGTAGTTTTACCGCAGCCGTTATGGCCGATAATACCTACACGCTGGCCTGTGCGAATAGACAAAGAAAGACTATTGAGAACAGGTTTATGATTGGGATACTGAAAAGTAAGGTTCTGGGTGGCGATCGCAATCTCTGCTTTGGAAGCGTTAGCTCGATCAGATGAGTGAGTAAGCGCTGAGATCATAGGGACTGTGTGTGTAATTTGGCTTAATAGTTATCTATATAATTGTGTTTTAAAGCTGCTATTCGATTAGATTAGATCATTCACTAGATTAGAAGCTCTGTTGTAAAGAAAGCGATCGCAATTGCGATCACTGTAGCAGTTAACAACCAACTGCCTACATCGGCTTTAGGCTGAGTGGGCGGTTGCTTGAGCCGTCCGTAGCCCCGCAGTCGCATGGCGGTGTATATTCTTTCAGCTCTTTCGTAGCTGCGGATAAGCAGTGTCCCCATCAGACCAGTGAGGCGCTGTAAGTCTTTTTTATGAAGGCTGAACCAGCGCCGCCGAGTATGGCCAAAGCCGCGCAGACGCATAGAGCGCTGCATCGTACTGATCATGTCGGCAGTTTCAAACAAATAGCGGTAGGTGAGTAGGATCATGTCGGCGAGCAGAGTGGGTAGACCTAAAGAACGAAGCGATCGCAATAACGTCACAAATGGCGTAGTGCCCAGTAGCACAAACCCCAGGGTAAGAATACATACAAAGCGACTGACCACTAGCGACATTGACATGAGTCCTTCTTGCCGCAATGCCACTGGCCCCCACTGCCAGAGCACCGTATCACCAGAGGTAAGCGGCAAAATTAGCACCACCATGAAAATGAACAATCCTGGATAGCGCAAACGCTGTAGTAAAAAAGAGAGTGGCAGCCCAGAGAGTGCATAAATGCTCGCAGCGACTCCCAACATAGGCAGCACAAGAGGCAGTTGACGAATGGCTGCAAAGGCAAACATCAGCAGGCCCAAGCTGACCAGTTTGAGGCGGGGTGTCCAGTTGTGGAGAGGCGATCGCCCGACCACGTAAGTTTCAATCTTTGCTAGGCTCATGGGTTTCCTTCCAGCAATTCGGGCCTGACTCGCTGTAAGAACAGAACCAGCATAGCGGTGAATACGCCCTCTAAAATAGCTAAAGGAATATGACTGATGGTCAGCGTTACGATGGCAGCCTGTTCTGCTTGGGCATTAAATTCAGCAGGCACCGTAGCAATCACAACAGCAGTGAAGATCAATGCCGAGATCGCCAACCCTAAGGCTCCGCCAAGAAAGGCAAACAGGCTGATAATAAACGGTTTAGCGGGTCTACTCCTTAGCAAAAGTCTGAGGCGAAAAATGTGATAAGCCAACAACGCCGGAAGCCCCATCATCGTCGCATTTACGCCAAGCGTTGTAAGACCGCCATGCCCTACAATTAACGCCTGAAAAACAGGCCAATGAGGATAGCCGGAAATGCAAAGTAGCCCAGCACGACCCCCAGCAAACCATTCAACAATAGATGAACGCTGCTGGGCGGAATAGGAATATAAATAGAAGAGGCACAAAAAAGCAGCAGTGAGCAAGGCGGCTTTGGGCACGTTCGCGCTGGGAGCGCCTTGCTTATTGATTTGACGCAGAGAGTACCAAGTCAGCAGACCGGTGAGACCATAGCCAGCTCCACATACCTGAGCGGGAACGATGCCATCTGGAATATGCACTAACGGTACTCCTCAGCGGTGGCCTTGCCATCGTTGCCAAATCCAGCCGTCGCCATCGCTGCTCGATTGGCTACTGTCTGAGTAGCCTCTAGATCCGCTTCTACAGTGGGCTTGTCAGTGCTTTTGGGATGACCATCACCTTTATGAGCTTTCTTAGAAAAGAACAGTGCGGTGCCAATAAAACCCCAGATGACGGCCGCTATGCTAACCCACTTCTGGACTGCTGACTGAGCTGTAGAGGTTGTGGTAGCGCGCGAATTTACGTCCTCGTCCAAAGAAAAACTTGTCGTTTGTCCATGCCCTGCCTTTCGAACAGTCACCTCCCACAAGCCACCTGCTATGCCAGTATCAGGCGTAAACAAAAAGCGCCCCTCACTATCGGTTTGTCCGGTTTGCCAAGGTGTGTCAGGCATATCCGGCGCGTACACCGATACCTGCGCATTGTCCATCGGCTCCCCTGTATCGAAAGTGGCCACAATCTCAATCGCCTGCGGCAACACTTCAATCTTCGCGCCGTGCGCTTGCGTAGGCGCTGCACTGTGAACCCACAGCGCAGCGGTTAATCCTACTAGCAGCAGCTTTACTTGCAGGTTTAATTCAAGAGCGTTTCTTCGCAATGGCCTTCTCCTACGTGACCCAAACTGGGCAAGAGTGTTTGCAACGTTTTATAATCTTCTTTGTTAAGGTTTTGTTCTAGATCGCTACTAGTTAAAGAGACTGCTCCATTCTCAGCCAAAGCCGCAATGGGTTCAAAGCCTAACGCACCCGTATTGATCTCATCATCTGCAGGCGCGTCCCCATCGCCGAAAAGGTGGTCAAAGTGGAAGGTCGCCTCAACATCAGCGGTTTGCCCACCAGTTACAATTCCTTTTCGGGTATCACCAATAAAGTCCCCACAAACAAATCCAAGATTCTCATCCATCTGAAGCTGGAAATCAATAGACTCTCCGTCTTTTGTCGCGGTGCCAACTAGCATCAACGGATAGCCAGCAGCAGGCCCATCTGTCGGTGGCACCATTGTCCAGCTCAGCGCGTTGTAACGGCCGCTAGGGGCATCGTCTATCTCTGCTACCACAACTGGCTCGGCATCTTCATCGCCTGCCGCCAAGTCTACTGTGATCGGCGAAGATACTTCAACTGTTTGCTGTGCCTTCGGCTGCACTTGCTTCTCAGGCTCAAACGGTGGATCGGTCTGGTACGCCTTCAGATCTGCCAGTGTCACGTACACACTGTCGAAATCGATTTGCCAACCGTCTTTGCTGACAAAGCCCTGGCGCACAAAGTCCTCCCCATTAGCCGTAATGACCAGCTTGCCAGGTGGGGAATCTGTCTGAGCAGAATTTACCGTATCCTCTTGGCCACAGGCTAAAAGTGCTAGTGCAATGGGCGCTACCTGCAAAACCCTTCTAAAACTCATACCCTTACGTTTACGTTGTTGACTACTTACTCAATGGTTACTCAAGGGGAAGATTTATTTTATTGAGTTCTTATTTTATTGAGTTCCTAATGTCTTTTTTTATTGCTCGAATGAAATCATCGAATATATTGTATCTCTTCTCAATGCTCTGGGGGGTATAGGAAGTGAAGCATTAGAAATATTTAATATTACACAGCGATGAACTTGGAAGGATAACGGCTAACGCATCTTTTCCCCCTTGTAGGATTGATTTATATCAGACTTCCTTACAGTCTGATTGGGCAATCGCTATTTTCTAGAAAAGTTGTAGCAGCGACCGGGCAAAGATGCCAGTTCCTATGACGACGATTCCGCAAGCGCTGACCGTTGGCAATCATTCTACGATCTCCCTTTTGGGCGCTGGCAACTGCTTAAACATTTGCTTTGCGTAAACCATCTATTAGCCCTAACGCGGTCAACACCACTGACAGCCCCAGACTAAAAACTAACACGAGACCGAAAAAAGTGTGGGAAAGCTTGATTTTACTTACGATCACCATTCAACGCCTTGCGTTTCAAAGTATGAAATATGTGATCGCAATCTGTGATTTAAGCCAATTAGGCAGCAGAAACTCGTAAAAAATCGTTTGTACTACTCAACGAGTTTTCAACGTTTCCCACACTTTTTTTCACTCTCCATGAAATAATACCCAGACGATTGTTAAAGATTAGACCAATCAAAAGTTTCGACTCAAAGCTTGAAATTCTTTAAGCTTTTGATATGTCTCTAGTTATCAGGAAGCATACAAAAATAGAAGCTTTATCAGGACAAATAACAATGATTCATCAAGTTATTCAGGAGTTATCTGGGAATAAGGTTGCTAACACAAAAGTTCCTCCCTACAAAAGTTATTTTCTAAAAGATTTCTCGATATGGGTTGTTATCAAGTGTAGTTTTGCTTTTCTCTTCTTAGTGAGCGCACAGTCTCCTCAGGGGCCTATCAACTACATGATCAGTGAGGTGCTCTCTGGGCTATTTGGGTTCATGTTTGTTGGTCTTTTTGGTGCTGTTGCTTCGTCTATTCCATTGATTTCATTTGGCGCGATCGCAACTTACATCTTCTTACTGGTTTCTCTAGCCTCAAAACAAGCAGCACCAAAAAACAGAGCTAAAAAGGCCTTATGGGTAATATTTGGACTGTCGATGTTTACGCTTTGGGTTGAGCCATTCTTGACGATTTTTTCAGTTGGCGGTGTTGTCGGCAAAATAGTGGAAGCTAAGTTTGCCGTATTCTTTCTGATTTTCGACCCGTTTATTTCAGCGATTTGGCTTTTTCTAACAGTGACCGTTGTAAGAAAAATTTCAGTTGAAACGCAAACCATTTCTCCACCCTCTGCGTCTCTTACAAATACTCAGACCCCAGAAAAACGTCCTGCTAGGGCACTTTTATTGAGTTTTATAGGTGGCGGTTATTTCTATTTAACGCAAACTGGAAAAGGTCTGATTCTAGTTGCTGTTCTCTTGATGTCGATGCGGCAGCCTATGTTCTTTTTTCCTGTATATTTACTGAGCATAATTGATACAAATAGACTAACTGCTAGATACAACCAACATCAAACTATAGGTAAATGGTCAATTTGTTGGAATCCCTATACGGTATGCATTGCCTGCACTGTTGGCTTTATGATCGGTGCTATTTTTAGTCCTTAAAGTCCAGTGCGTTGAAAAATTTGCCGAAGCGAGCTAATACCATCGACATGGTTAATTTTAAGTATATTTCAGGGGCTTACAAGCTATGCTGCGGGCTCTAATTTTTTTATGTTTTTGAGGAATGCTAAAATTCAAGCCTGTACATTATCTTTAACCTATGAACATCGCTCAACTGATTGTTCAAGACCTCTCAGTTCCCGGCTCTCCTGTTCATATATGGCAGGTAGAAGCTGCTCTGGCCTTATTGTCAGAGGGGGCGACGGTGCCATTTATGGCCCGTTATCGTAAAGAACGCACAGGTGAACTCAATGAAGTGCAACTGCGGCAGTTGGTTGAGCGCTATGCATATTTAAGCGAGCTAGCCGCACGAAAACAGACCATATTAGAGTCAATTGCAAATCAAGCAGCCCTCACCCCTGAGCTTCAGGCAAAAATAGAGCAGTGCCAAAGTAAGATCGAACTTGAGGATCTTTACTTGCCCTATAAGCCCAAACGGCGTACCCGTGCGACTATTGCTAAAGAGAAAGGATTAGCGCCGTTAGCCGCTGAAATTTCCCAAGCTAATGCTGCCAAAAAATCTGCGAATTTGATAGGACTTGCTCAGCAATATCTTAACGATGACGTCATTGCAGTAGAAGATGCCTTGCAAGGTGCTGCTGATATTTTGGCTGAAGCCATGGCTGAACAAGCTGCTTTAAGAGCCTATGTACGAAATCTCTTTTTGCGTAAAGGCCAGTTCGTTTCAAAAATCAAGTCTGATTATCCTGAGGGCACCACTAAGTATGAAATGTACCGCAGCTACCAGGCGGCGGTGAACAAAATTGCGCCGCACAATTTGCTGGCTTTGCTCAGAGGTGATAAAGAAGGTATTCTCAAGCTTTCTTTGATTTTTGATGAGGCAGAAGTTTTAGAGTATTTGCTGGATACTCAGCTACAAACAACAGATAGACATCTGCGTCAGTTTTATACAGATATGGTGAAAGATGGCTTCAATCGGTTGATGAAAAATTCTCTGACGAATGAGGTCATCGCTGAGAAAAAGGCGTGGGCCGATGATGAGTCGATTCAAACGTTTGCTGAAAATTTGCGTCATTTGATGCTGACAGCTCCAGCAGGGATGAAACCAACCTTGGGGGTCGATCCAGGCTTTCGGACGGGCTGTAAGGTGGCAGCCATTAGTGAAACGGGACAATTTTTGGCCTATGAGGCAATTTATCCGCACTCGGGGCCGGGGCGTCGCCTAGATGCAGCCAAGGTGCTAACGCGCATGATCACTCAATACAACATCGAGCTGGTGGCGATTGGTAATGGGACGGCGAGTCGGGAAACAGATGAGTTTGTCGGTGAAGTGATTTCGGCGTTGCATGGGTCACTCTCCCGGCAGCCAACAAAGGTGATGGTCAATGAATCGGGGGCGTCTATTTATTCGGCTAGCGAGGTAGCGATCGCAGAATTTCCCGATCTTGACGTTACGGTACGCGGTGCCATTAGTATTGGTCGCCGCTTGCAAGATCCGTTAGCAGAACTCGTTAAGCTAGATCCCAAGTCGATTGGGGTCGGGCAGTACCAGCATGATGTAGATCAAAAGCGGCTGAAGCAAAAGCTAGATGAGACAGTAGAAAGCTGTGTGAACTATGTGGGGGTGGATTTGAACACAGCTTCAAGAGAGCTGTTGCAATATGTCTCAGGGGTGAGTTCGGTCATTGCCAATAATATTGTGGCCTTTCGCGATCAGTCAGGACGGTTTTGCGATCGCAAAACCCTCAAAAAAGTAGCCAAACTCGGCCCCAAAGCCTATGAACAAGCAGCAGGCTTTTTGCGAATTCGAGACGGTGACAATCCTTTAGATAACACCGCCGTACATCCTGAAAGCTACAGTATTGTCAAAGCTATGGCTCAAGATTTACAAGTACCGCTCAAAGACATTCCGCAAGCTGCAGAAAAACTAAAACAGCTACCGCTGAAAAAATATGTGACAGATACCGTCGGGGAGCCCACACTCAGAGATATTTTAAGTGAGCTAGAAAAACCGGGCCGAGATCCTAGGGCACAATTCACCTATGCAACGTTTGCCGCAGGCATTAACGACATTGGCGACTTACGCGCTGGGATGACCCTAGAAGGAGTAGTTACGAATGTCGCTAATTTTGGCGCTTTTGTAGATATTGGTGTCCATCAAGATGGATTGGTCCACATCTCCCAAATGGCCAATCGGTTTGTCAAAGATCCTCAAGAGATTGTACAAGTGGGCCAAGTAGTAAGCGTGCAAGTGATAGACGTTCAAGCAAAACTTAAGAGAATTAGCTTGAGCATGAAACTAGACAACGGACAACCCAACGCCGAAAAATCAACAAACCAAAAAGCAGATCAAAAAGCAGATCAAAAAGCACCAGCTCAAAAGAGAAAACCAATCGTTAAGACAAGAACTGACTCTGTCAACAGCACAAGAGGATCTGCACGGCCTGGAAACGCAGCAGCTTCTGCTGATATCCCTGCTGGCAAAAATGCCTTTAATCCAGAAGATCTCAAACATCGTTTTAACCAGCGTAGACCTTAAAAGCATAGACCTTCAAAGCGTAGACCTTAAATATGACGTTCGCTACATAGCGCTACACCTTATCAATCGGTGAAACCGTTAATGCGTAAGCGCTATGAGGTCATCATCGTCACGTTGTAATAACGGCAGTGGCCAAAGCTGCCGGAGCACTGTTGCTTTGACGAGCGTTTTCACACTGGTTTCCTAACTGATCGCCTAAACAAATACCTAACCCCCTAGCCGTTTTCACCAAAGTACCTTGAGGATCAACTGCACGATAGTCTTTAATTGCGTCGGCAATCGGCACAGATTGAACTGAACGATCTTGCCAAATAACCATTCGATCATATTGTGCTTGAGCAATCAAATCAACAGCCGCCACACCGAATGCTGAAGCTAAAATTCGATCTAAAGGAGATGAAATACCGCCGCGCTGAGTATGGCCAAGCACCGTCACTCGGGTTTCAACATCGCTCATCGCTGAAAGTCGCTCTGAAAGATATTGTCCAATCCCGCCAAGACGGCAATCTGCGAAGTGGCCTTTTTCAATCAAAGCACCAGATTCTGTCCGAACGGCTTCTGAAACAACGGCAATAGAGTAATCACATCCATCTGCCTGTCGCTGCTTGATGTGATGGCAAATATCTGTTAATGCATAGGGAATCTCAGGAATAAGAATAATATTGGCACCGCCTGCAATACCTGCATTGAGAGCAATATGCCCGGCATCTCGGCCCATCACTTCTACAATCATGACTCGGCTGTGGCTTGCCGCAGTAAAATGTAGCCGATCAATCGCTTCTGTGGCAATATTAACGGCTGTATCGAATCCAATGGAACGCTCTGTAATACCGACATCATTATCAATCGTTTTGGGGATACCCACTAGGTTGATACCACCCTGCTGAGCGAGCTTTCTTAAAATGGCCAAGCTACCATCACCACCAATGCCGATCAAAGCATCTAATCCTAGCTGGTGATAGCCTTCAATAATCTCTTCAGATCTATCGATTAAAGAACCGTTAGCCATCGGAAAAGCAAAAGGATCCCCTTTAGTTGTTGTCCCTAAAAAGGTACCGCCCATTGTTAAATAAGGATCGACTTGTTGTGTTCTCAACTGAATGGCTTGTGGCGGACGAGACATGAGTCCATGGGTCGCTTTGTTAATACCAAACACTTCCCACCCGTATACCTCGATAGCGCAGCGAGTAACGGCTCTGATCACAGCATTTAAACCAGCGCAATCTCCTCCACTGGTCAAAATACCGATTCTTTTGGCTGTATCCATTAGGGGCTTTAAAATAAGCAACAACCTTAATTTTTCTGTATCTTGGATCACTTAAATTCATTCGTGAAGCAAGTCTCTACAAATCTATAGCTTTGGCTACATTGTTTTGTTAAGAAAAGAGATCAGGAAAAGTAAGGCTAAGCTAATCACAGGCTGAAATAGTGGAGTGCGAGGTAACTTAAAATACAAAAATAGAATAAGAAAAACAATGCTTCACTTAAAGTACTTAACCTCTCAATGCCACCTAAAAGACCTAAAAGACCTAAAAGACCTAAAAGAAGAGTAGCCGCTAGAGAATGCCCGTTAAGAATGCCCGTTAAGAATGCCCATTAAGCAGGCCCATTAAGCAGACTGCTTAACTGAATAGCTAGCCTTAAGTTAAGCGTACTCCATCAAAAAAATGAGCGGTAATATCTCCAGGTGATGACAGCTTCCCAGATTTTTTCCCAAGTAATATGTACGTATTTCAGAATAGTTATGTTCAAATTGTTTTTTGTTTTACTGAAATAGCGTTGAGATAAAGATGCCAGGAGATAAAGATGCCAGGAGATAAAGATGTCAGGAGATAAAGATGTCAGACATCGTTGACTGACAGCAGCATTTTAATGCCTACTTCAAAACAGCCACAATGCGCTGCATGTGACGATACACGGCGAAATATAGCGAACTATAGCTTGTGCCAGATGCATAACGCCGACGGCGAGGCTATGCCAACGGCTACACGCCGTCGATTGGCCCGTTGTCACTTGGCTGAGGTACAGCCAGCAGGCTGTACCTCAGCCAAGTGATCAAAGCTATATTCTGCTCTTTGAAAGGCGCAATCGCAGCGATTACATCCCCCTCTTGAGGCATTCCTAAGGCATTCTTGGGGCATTTAAGATGAGCTGAGCTTATCAGTACAGCTACATATACTTAAACATATTATGTGTAAAAAATAACGTAACCTTAGCAAGAAACATTGAGAGATGTCATATTGATAAGTGGCTCAGTTGGTATAAATAATACTTACACTTACTTCATATGGTTTTATCCAAGGCAGAGAGATAATACGAAAAATGGTTGGAGCTTTTGTTAATTAGTCGAAGCTGGGAGTCGCTCACGTCATGAATGCAAATACCCCTAAAAGCGGGCTTTCTTTGGTACTATCAGAGTTTTGGGAAGCAATGTTCCCAAAAGTTGACGCCTACGCCGTACCTGTGATTGTTGAGCGCATTCAAGAGTGGGTGGGTGAGCAGCCTTTTCTGACGCAGATAGTTTGCAATTATGTCATTCAACATCTCTCTCGAGGAATGGACAAAGCGTCTGTTGTTGGCATTAGTGAGAGCGAAGCAAGCGCTATTGTTGATCGTGTTATTCAAAGCAATATTATTGATGACTGGAAGCGCAGCACAGCGGCCAAGCATTTAGAAGAAATAAGCAAGATTCTTCTGGACTATGATAGAAGAGATTCTCTCTTGATTTTGTACATACAAATTTTGCAGCGAAAAACGGTACCCGCCAATAATAGCCCTGAGCAGGATGTGTTGCTGCGTTCTGGCTTGATTCGTTTGGAAGATGGACAGTTGCGGGTTGCTAATGCTTTATACCCTAAAATTTTCGACTTGGCTTGGGTAGAACAACAGCTTCCGGGAATTACTCGCCCTGTCGCTATTGTCAATCGCGCCCGTCACCGGGGTCTATTTACCAGTGGCTGGCGAATGGATGATAAGTCAGCTTCTGCATTTGGACTGTACTGGAAACTAGCACTAGCGGCCTGTGGCCTAGTGTGGATGGGGGCAGCAATATCGTCTTATTTCAGGACGCCTAATAGCCCAGCGTTGGCAAATTCAGAGGCTGAAACGATTAATAATGCTGAGGTGAGAAATTCCGTACGCGTGAGTGCGAATAATGCGAACAACTTGAACAACAATGCGTCAATCTCTGATAGAGACTTGTTTGATAGCGGCATAGAGAATGCTCGAAACAGCCGATGGGTTGCTACGATGAGAGCATTTTGCTCAATTTCAACCGGCTCTACTTACTTTGCACCTGCACAGAAACAGTTGGAGCAGTGGATGAGTTTATATCCTGAAGAGGTTCAAATTGCGCGCGATACCGTTGTGCAGGAGAAATCTAGTGCCTGTGCGATCGCAACGGATGTACTGACTTCTCCTACGCCGTAATAGCTTGTTCGCCATTGCCTTATCAATAGTCTGCCTTATCAATAGTCCGGACAAAAGAAGAGATTTCAACGATAGCAGTCGTTGATGTGGCGGCTGCGATTGCTATGCCCCTATCGGTGCAGCAATCGCCAGTCGCGCTGCACCCTGATGAGGGCGATGATGAGGGCGCACCGATGACGCGCACCGATACGCGCACCGACCATTATCTGAACCCTGTACGCGGTAGTCGAGCCTTCCTGCCCGCCAGCGTTCACCACCTAGTGGGGGATGCCGCTTACAGCACCCTCAAGTGGGTAAACGCCATCAGCCAACTCGATTTAGACGTGATTGGCAAGCTCCGTTGTGATGCTGACTTACGTTATGTCTATGAAGGCCCCCAAAAGCCGCGGGGTGCTCCCCGTAAGTACGATGGCAAAGTCTACTGCGATGACCTCAGCCGTTGACAAGCAATGGGTGAGGTCAAGCCCAATGTCTCACTCTATACGACCATCGTTTGGTCTGTGAATCTAAAGCGGAAAATCCGCGTTGTCTATACATCCGCAAATGCCAGTAATTGATCGCGCTGATTTCGCAGTGCCTTTCTAAGTTTTCGGATGGCAGGATAGCGTTCATCTTCTCGCTGTTGTCGTTCGCTCACAATGAAGGCAAAGAGTCCCTGGCGTACTGCCAGCGGTGGCCAGCTAGGGCCATTATGTCATGAGAAACCAGCTCAGGAGCGTTTTGACATCCTGAGCTAGAGAGAGTCAGCGCTTGCTCTTGGCATTGTGATTGAAATTGCTCGATGACTAACCGCTGCTCGACGATATCCTTCAGACTCGTCTTGCTCATTTGCTGAGCCTGTTTCATTAGTCGTGTTGCACTCCCCCTGGACGGGACGTGCTAACCTATTGGCAACTTACTCAAACTGCTGAATTGTTCTTCTCATGACGGACTTTCTGCTTCGGGTAAAATCATCTCAATCTGAGGGAAATAGGTCTGGTAATTCCTAGTATCCCTGGTAATCAACAATAGCTTAGAGACCGCAACATGGGCACCAATAAAAAAAGTCAGGCAGCGGTGATCGCCTTGTGCCCTGGTTCCTTCGATACTGGAGAAAAACCTTACCCGCTATAAACAAAGCTTCACGAGGAATCTCTAGAACTTTAATACCCAGTTCAGAAAGGGCCTTATCCAATGCCTCGATTTCGTCAAAGCCTATGGATACCTCAGCATAGACAATCGCATTGATGTACAGCGAGTTTGTCTGGCTGTAGCGCTCCAACATCTTTTCTGACCAGTCTGCCCAATGAGGATCCGTAGTGAATAGATCGAGCAACACACAGGAGTCAATAAAGACACCGTTCATTCTGCCCCTCTC
Source organism: Phormidesmis sp. RL_2_1 (assembly GCA_012033015.1). Classification (GTDB taxonomy): domain Bacteria; phylum Cyanobacteriota; class Cyanobacteriia; order Phormidesmidales; family Phormidesmidaceae; genus Phormidesmis. The sequence continues at coordinate 14,029 of JAAUPS010000025.1, read as the reverse complement.
GTTAGGCTCATGATCTCGTCGGTAGACATCTGAGTCGTCGCGATCCCTCTGAGCCCTCCAAATTTGCTTGCAGGCTTTGGTTCGCTAGCTTTAACAAGATAGAATTTGCCATTCTCTTCGACAAATTCGACTTCCGTTTCAGCCGTTATTCCCAAAATTTCTCTGACTTTTCTAGGAATCGTCACTTGCCCTTTGGTGGTCACCCGCATGTGTTTCTACCTTTAAGCATCAAAGTAATATCTTACCAGCATTACTTTTTTAATAGTCTAGAGCCAGCGCAAAGTGGAATTTTTGCAGGTTTGTCGTCATACCTCTATAGCGACCCGCTCGACATCAATATGAGCCGCTACAGCGATTTGAGCGAGCGGACATATCGGCGACAGTACAGCGAGCCCTTTGACTTCATCAGCGTCAATGCTTGCTTGATAAAGAAGGCTATAGCCGCAGAGCGTTTCCAGATCGGGGCGATTGACTGTTCATTCATCCCCAAGAGTGGCAGAACGACCGATGGCTTAGACCGATTCTACAATGGTAAAGCAAGTCGTTCTGAGTCGGGGCTAGAGATTTCGCACCGACCATTATCTGAACCCTGTACGCGGTAGTCGAGCCTTCCTGCCCGCCAGCGTTCGCCACCTAGTGGGGGATGCCGCTTACAGCACCCTCAAGTGGGTAAACGCTATCAGCCAACTCGATTTAGACGTGATTGGCAAGCTCCGTTGTGATATGGGTGAGGTCAAGCCCATTGTCTCACTCTATACGACCATCGTTTGGTCTGTGAATCTAAAGCGGAAAATCCGCGTTGTCTATCTGGTCAATTTTATTTTTAGAGATGCAAAACAGTTCACCGGCTTAACCGATTGCCAAGCCAGGGATGCACAGAAGCTTGAGTTCCACTTCAATGCCTCGCTCACTGCCTTAAACCTGGCAAAATGGGAAGCTTATCAGCAGCGAGATATCACTCAACCCTTTGTCTTCTCCATGGCCTCTTACAAACGTCGCAAACTTAATCTGCATCTGCTGGAGCGATTTATTTTCAACTTTGATTTGGACGAGACCTTGATTAAATCTCACCCCAACTATCAGACCCTATATAATTACGGGATTCTGGCCTCCTAATTCTGTCCGGAGTATTGTTTATCGCAGTTGCCTGATATGGAAACCTTGGAAAAATTAAAATCTGGCCAGCTTACCGGACAGACAAGCCTGAAGCTATGTTGTGGGCTGAGTGAATTCCCTGCAGAGATTTTTGAGCTAGCAGATTCTTTGGAACTCTTAGTGCTCTCGGACAATCAGTTGACTGGGTTACCTGAAGATTTTGCCCGACTAAAGCAGCTCAAAATTTTGTTTTTGAACAACAATTGCTTTGAAGACTTCCCGCGGGTGTTGGCGGATTGCCCTCGGCTCTCCATGGTTAGCTTTAAGGGCAATCAAATTAAACAGGTGGACGATCGCGCCCTATCGCCCAGATTTCGCTGGCTGATTTTGACGGATAATCAGCTTGGGGCGCTACCGGCGAGCATTGGTAAACTCGATCGATTGCAAAAGCTAATGCTCGCTGGAAATCGGCTCCGGTCACTGCCCGAAGAAATGGCCAACTGTCGAAATTTAGAACTGATTCGACTGTCGGCTAACCAGCTACAGCAATTGCCTCAGTGGTTGTTTGCATTGCCTCGGTTGTCTTGGTTAGCCTATGCAGGCAATCCTTTTTGTCAGGCTATATTAGCCCATCGGCCGGTGCGATCGCTGCCTAAGATTTGCCCGAGCGCGCTACAGTTGGGCGATACCCTAGGTCAAGGCGCATCTGGCATAATATACAAAGGCGTATGGGAAACGAAAGCTGAGGAAGTCGCCGTCAAAATATTTAAAGGAGATATCACCAGTGATGGGCTGCCCGCAGATGAAATGCAAGCCTGCATTGCCGCAGGCGATCATCCCAACCTAGTGAGCGTGCTCGGTCAGCTAGACGATGCTGCTGCAGATACTGCTGAGCGCAAGGCGGGACTGATATTTTCAATGATTCCTGCGGATTATCACAATTTGGGTAATCCGCCTAGCTTAGAGAGCTGTACCAGAGATACCTACAGCGACCAAACATCATTCACGCTGCCGATCATTTTAAAAATTGCCCAAGGAATGGCCTCTGCTGCAGCCCACCTTCACCGCTGTGGCATTATGCACGGTGATCTCTATGCCCACAATATTTTAGTCAACCACCAAGGAGAGAGCTTTTTAGGCGACTTTGGTGCGGCCTCTTTTTATCATGCTGATGATCATGCTGATGATATAACCTTAGCGCATACCCCAGAACGCCTAGAAGTCAGAGCTTTTGGCTGTTTACTAGAAGATTTATTAGATCGCTATTCACCTAATAGCGCAGCCCCCCAAGCTGAGGCCAAGGCGATCGCCCAGCTTCGCTCTTTGCAGCAAGATTGTATGCAACCCAATCCGGCCAAGCGGCCCCTATTTACTCATATTTTTCAGCAGGTGTCAGACCTCTAAAGGGATTCACCCAAGGGATGGGCCAAAAGAATTGGCAAAAGGGATTGGCAACAGAGGGACAAGATTTTGATAGGATACACGGGCTTTCGTATTTTGAGTGGCATTTATTATGGCAGGTGCAGCCTTGCTCCGTGCGATTCAACCCATCGCTGAAGGAATTACACTACAGCGCTTTGCGTTTCATCAGTGGCGCGAAGTGAGTCTCCTGCATAAATTGCTTGCACCACTGCGCCGTTGGCGGCAGGGCAGTTGGCTGATGGACTGGGGCGATGGCATTGCCTGGGTCTTTGTGACGGCGACGATTGCCCTTGCACCCTATGTTTCGACCACGATGATTGGTTGGCTGATGCTGGTATCGGCGGCATTTTGGTTGATGCTGACAGTGAGCGATCGCGCTGAAGGCTGGCTGACGCCTTTGCACATTGTCGTAATTGCTTACTGGGGAGCCATGGTGCTGGCCACCGTGTTTTCTCCGGTCAAAGCGGCGGCTCTTTCGGGTTTGATTAAGCTGACACTTAACGTCATGCTATTTATGCTCACAGCTCGCATACTGCGGATTAAAGAGCTGCGCTCAGGGCTGATTATGGTGTATTTGTTCACCGCGCTAGTCGTGTCAGTCTATGGCCTCAGGCAGTGGTTTTTTGGTGCAGATGCACTAGCCACCTGGGTAGATCCTGAGTCGAATATGGCTGGTGCAACACGGGTCTATAGCTACCTCAACAATCCCAATTTACTGGCAGGCTACCTCATGCCTGCTGTGAGCTTTGGTGCCATGGCCGTATTCGCATGGCCCAAGTGGCTGCCTAAGCTACTGGCATTGACGATGTGCTTGACTAGCAGCATCTGCCTGGTGCTCACCCTCAGCCGAGGAGGCTGGTTGGGCTTTGTGGCGCTGTCATTTGTCATGTTTATCCTCCTTGTATTTTGGTGGAATCCTCACTTTTCACCCTTTTGGCAGCGGTGGACATTGCCCTTGTTGTTGGGCGGTTCAGCAGCGCTAGTAGCGGCGAGTATAGTCCTTGTGCCACCCGTGCGCGAACGCGTCTTGAGCATATTCGACACCCGAGGCGACAGCAGCAATAACTTTCGCCTCAATGTGTACGAAGCTGTTTTTAAAATGATCAAGGCTCGGCCCATCACCGGCATTGGCCCTGGCAATGAGGCATTTAATCAGATTTATCCTTTGTTTCAAAACCCTCGCTACACAGCCCTGAGTGCCTACTCGATTTATTTTGAAACGACCGTTGAAGGCGGCGTTGTGGGCATTTTGGCATTTATCTGGATGCTGGCAGTCATGTTCCAGCAGGGCTGGGTGCAGCTAGGTCGGCTCAGAGCATTAGTGAGTAAAACGCTGGCTACGGAGGGTTACTGGCTCATTGGTGCACTCGCAGGCGCAGCCGGACTGCTGATCCAGGGTGCTTTCGACACCGTTTGGTATCGCCCGCAAATCAGCACACTGTGTGGATCATTTTGGGGATAATTGCCAGCTATTATCTGGACGTGCGGCGACAGCGGCAGTCGCCAGAGATGCTAGGGGGCACAGAGCCAGTGAAGTTGTTGATGGGGCGTTAGGCTTTGGAACTTGAGGATTTCAATCAGGCCCATATCAATCAGACCGGTGCCCATCAGACCGGTGCCCATCAACAAAATGATGTGTCGAGAAGATTACCCCAGGCAGTGATTGGCCTGAGTGAGGAGACTTCAGTGGCGATCGCCCAACGCGTTCAGTGGGCTGATATCCAGCTACCTTTTGGCAGTGTCGCCACCAGCTACGTTTGCCAAGGCAAGGCTCAAGCCAATACGCCGCCGATTTTGTGTCTCCATGGATTTGACAGCTCACTGTTTGAGTTTCGGCGACTGCTGCCGTTGTTAGCCAAGCATACTCAGGTATGGGCGGTAGATTTATTGGGCTTTGGTTTTTGCGATCGCACTGCCGCTAGACACATCACCCCGACAACCATCAAACAACACTTACTCGCCTTCTGTGAGCAAATAATCGCCCAACCCGTCGTACTCGTCGGCGCTTCCATGGGGGGTGGGGTGGCAATAGATGCGACCGTAAGCCATCCCAAAACAGTAAAACAACTTGTGCTGATCGATGCCGTCGGCTTTGCCGCTGGGCCTGCCATCGGCAAAATCATGTTCCCCCCGCTAGACAAGTGGGCAACAAACTTTCTGCGCAATCCGGGAGTACGCAGAAAAATTAGCGAAAAAGCCTATTACAACAAGTCTTTAGTCACCCCAGATGCCGAGTGCTGCGCTGCCTTGCATTTGCTCATGCCACAATGGCAAGAAGCACTCATCAGCTTCACCAAAAGCGGCGGCTACAACTTTTTGTCACCCAAAATTCCACAAATTACACCACCCACGCTGGTGCTTTGGGGACAACAGGACAACATTTTGGGAACAAAAGATGCCGCTCGATTTGCTGCTAGCGTGCCTGATTGCAAACTGATATGGCTAGAGCAATGCGGCCACGTGCCTCACTTAGAAAAACCCGAGGAAACAGCTCAGCACATCGCCGAATTCGTTGAGCTGCACACCGCTATATAGCGTTTCTCACTGGGCTAGAGTACAGATATTTTGGTGAAACCTTTGCAGGACAACAGGCCAAGTGAGTAGCCTGTACCGAATGCATCCGGTACAGGCTATATTCATCAACTCTTTTTGGTTTTACAGGGCATAATATCCCTGGTACCTTTTCCCCTCCGTTTTGTCATGCCAAAGCAGATTGCCTACTTATCTCAAGGCCGGTTGTACCTCCACTGCGAGGGGGCACCGCTCAAAGAGATTGAAAGTGAGTTTGGCAAAGACCTACAGCAGCGGCGGCTGCAAATTCAACGCAAACAAGCGATGAAAAATCGAGGCATTCAGTCAATGACAATGTCGCCGCAAATGCTTCAGCAGCAGGAGCAACAGGCAGAAGCCACCAGCCCGATATTCATCACCAGCCTATGCGCGCTGCCTCACAACCAACTGCTCTACAGCCTAGAATCTGAAGATATGGGCGGGCTGTTCCGCTTTGATGTGGCACGCGATGTAGAAACTCGACTGTTCCACAACACCGAATTTCAGGTCAGCTACCTGGACTTTGATCCTGAGCAAAACCTGATTGCCTGCACCAAAGCCTACAAAACCGGCAGTATCAACCTGGCCACAATGAACCCTGACGCGATCAGGCCGCAAGATATCACCGAAGGCGACTCCGTAGACTTAGCGCCTAGGTGGATCGGCAAGCAAGCACTCGTTTACCAATCAGCAGGCGTTAGCCGTAATGACAATGGCTACATTATCGCCCGCGCGCCTTTTTCTATCGAAAAGTTTGATCCTGTCCATCGAGAAGTCAAAACCCTAGCAGAAGACCCAAAATCCGATTTACTCGGGCCGCAAATGGATGCCTCTGGCTTGCTTTACTACATTCGCCGCCCCTATAAAGATCGCCAAGGCACGTTTAATCTATTACAGGCTCTGAAAGATATTTTATTCGTCCCTTTGCGCTTAGTTCACGCCATCTGGGGCTTTTTCAATTCATTTACCATGCTGTTTACCGGTAAGCCTCTCATCACAGCCGATACCAAGCAAGCCATGGAATCACCCCAAAAGCTCAAAGCTTGGGGAGAAGCGCTATCGCCTGCAAAACTCAATAAAAAGCATCAGCAAGATACCGAGGCACCCTCACTGGTACCCAAAACCTGGGAACTGGTGCGCCAAGGCATACAAGGCGTGCCAGAAGTGCTGGCAACATCAGTATTGGCCTATGATTTGGCAGCAGACGGCACTGTGGTATACACCAATGGCAGCGGTGTCTATTGCATAGATACCAATGGGCAGATACAGCGTGTGCTCATCGGCAAAATGATCGAAGCGGTTCGATTTATTGGTTAAAGCGGCTGGCCAAAATAGCACTTAGGAACTGGCTAACATGGCACTTAGGGGCTAGCTAAAATAACCCTTAAGATAGTTGGCCACCTTCAGCACTGCTGATTCTTTTACGGAGGCGAGCGAGCATAAACTCATCTTCTACTCGCTGTTCTCTGTAGCTGCGCTGCCATACGGGCGAACCGGGTTGATTGCGAATGAGGTTGATTCGTTTTGCAGTTGCTGCTTTAAAGCTGGCAATAAAGGCATTGAGCAGTCTTGGCTTACCCGTTTTGACCTCTAAATCAGGGCGGCTTTCCCGGATAAAGACCAGTGCGTGCAGGGCATCTGGCACAATCACCCACTGATCGAGAGCGATCCCAGGGTGGTTAGCTGCCAGCAATAGTTCATCGGCCACAATTTTGAAAAGAGAATTATCTTTGGCAGGAGAATTCTCGGACTCTTGTCGGTTTTCCGGCTGTTCAAACAGGTGGTCGCCGTTATGAGATTTTATACGGATGTAATAAAGTGCGGCTTCGACAGATCTGTTATTTGATGGGGATTGTTTTATCAACGGACGCCCTAAACCTTAGCAAAGTGCCTGGTGTTAGACTTCCCATCCAAGCGGACAAAGTCCCGGAAAAATTACCCAAATCAAGTCTAGGTGTTAATGCTTATCCGGAGGAGAATGACTATAGCGTTTCTCACTTGGCCTGTTGTCACGTAGAGGTTTCAGCCAGCGTGCTGTACCTCAGCCAAGCGACCAAAGCTATATTGTCCTCACTCACTCGACAGAAGCTATATCAAAAGCATCGACACAAAAAAGAGGCCCATGATGATGGGCCTCTTTTTATTTTTATTGATTTTTATTCGATTTTGAATTGGATGGGTTAGATCAGCGTTTTTGGGCTTTTGAGATGGGTGCTTAGGGGTGCGATCGCTGCTTTCTTGTAGGCGCTTTATCAATAGTTTTTGCCTTTTTTGATATTGCTTGAGCTTTGCTGAACCGCCACGGCCTTTGTGATTTCGGCCTTTTCGACGGGGCGATTCCCAGCGCTTGAGCTGCTGAACCATGGAGGTGCCCTCAGGGTTAATGGACTATGTATTGATGGACTATGTGTTGATGGACTTATGTGCTGATGGAAGATGTGCTGATGGAAGATGTGCTAATAAACTATGTGGACGTACGAACATCGTGGAAGTACGAACATCCCGTCCGCTATATCCACTATAGCGAATACCCATTATAGCTCAGACAATCTACAGCCTGAAAGGCTGCAGATTAATAAGTCATCATAAACAAACTGTCAAAAATCAAAAGATTAACAACAGTCATCGTCGTAACCTGATGGGCAAGGAGAGACTCGAACTCTCACAACCGAAGTCGCCACATTTTGAGTGTGGTGCGTCTACCAATTCCGCCACTTGCCCGGCTGGCCTTTTATTGTACTACCAGTTGCGCCAGCCGCCTAGAGATTTATTGTCATTCTCGCCATTGAGAGGACGAGACTCTAGTAAAGCCTGATAGTCGGGGGTGCTGGCCCAGCGGTCAATCTCGCGGGCTCTCAGTACCGGAACGGGATGGCTAAGTTCGTTGGTTTTGATCTGTTTGAGCATTTCGCCCAGTTTACTTTCGCCAATGGCGTCGTAGGAACGGGCTTGGTCAATGAAGGCATCTAGGTTGAGCTGGGGAGAAAGGGTGGGGGAACCACCGGAGAGCTTCATCAGTACAGACGCGACGGTGCGGGCATCTTGGGTGGCTAAGAGGGCGGCGCGATCGCAAGTAAATTCAGCACAGCGCACCCATTCCATAATTTGAGCCTGCCAGCTTTGCATCAACACTGCGCCAAAAGGCAATTGACTAGTAGCCATGGTCAACAGGTTCGCAAGGGTGAGATAAACGCCATGGTCACATTTTAGGTGGCCTAACTCATGGCCAATGACGGCCTGCACTTCAGCAGGGTTCAGCAGTTCTATTAAGGAGGTGTGGATGACGATAAAAGGCTGCTTACCCCGCATGGCAAAAGTGTAAGCATTGGGCACGGGATGTTGCTTAATATAGAGCTGAGGAATGTCCAAATCAAGCACATTGCAAGCTTCTACCAAAGCGCTGTGCAGATCGGGTAGTTGATTGGGGCCAACCAGTACGCTCGCTGCAATATTCTCTAAAGAAAAGAACTGCTCACCCAGCGGGCCTAGCAGACTGCGAATAGCAACATCTAGACCCGGCAACCGCTTTAATGCTTGAGTAGCGGCTTTATCTAAAGGGTGGCGAAAATGGTCGGCGTTAAGGCCGATAAGTAAAGACTTAGACGTCAAGTTTGAAGATGGATCAGATAATAAATCAGATGAAGCCATAGCTAGCCTCTCGCTAAACTCAGTAATCCCTTAGGTATATGCATTGTGGGTATATGCATAAGGCTACTTGTGAGTATAGCGAGATTCTCCAAGGTGTCGTTTGTCTATGAGGCTTGCGAGTTTACAGTTTAGCTAGCCGGTACCGCCACCGCGGCTGGTGCGACATCTGCAGGAATGGTAGGTTGGGCCGCGCTGTCTGCTTCGCTCAGAGGAATCCGCCGCAGGCGAGCCCCGACATTGGTGAGCTTTTCTTCAAACTTTTCATAGCCCCGATCCAAATGATGCAGTCCGTGGAGGGTGGTTTTGCCTTTGGCTGCTAGACCTGCGATCGCCAAAGCAGCCGAAGCCCTTAAGTCGCTCCCAGTAACCGGCGCACCCGACAGTTGGCTCACCCCTCGCACAACCGCGCAATCACCTTTCACACGAATATCCGCGCCCATCCGATTGAACTCAGCCACATGCTGCAGCCGGTTTTCAAACACCGTCTCGGTGACCATGCTGTTTCCTTCAGCCAATGTCAACAAGGCCATAAACTGCGCCTGCATATCGGTCGGGAAACCTGGATAGGGCAGAGTTTGGACATCGGTAGAGGCAATCCGCTCACCAGGGGAAATGCGAATAATATTGTGCTCTTCAATGGCGATGGTAGAGCCCGTTTCACGCAGCTTGGCCAGCAAAGGAGTGAGGTGGTTCGGATTCACCGGGCCAACCGTAATTTCAGAACGAGTCAGCGCACCTGCCACCAAATAAGTCCCCGCTTCAATGCGATCGGGAATGATGGCGTAGTCAGTCGTATGGAGGCTAGGTACACCCATAATGGTGATGGTGTTGGTGCCTGCACCCCGAATTTTAGCGCCCATGGCTCGGCAAAAATTGGCCAAATCAACGACTTCTGGCTCTTGGGCCGCGTTTTCAATCACCGTTTCACCTTCAGCTAGCGTAGCAGCCATCATCAGGGTTTCAGTCGCGCCAACGCTGGGGTAGTCCAGATAAATTTTTGCGCCTTTGAGTTTACCGCGAGCCCCCGGCACATAGGCATGGACGATGCCATGATCCATATGGACATGAGCGCCTAGGGCCTGCAAACCACGAATATGAAGCTCCACAGGGCGTGCGCCGATGGCACAGCCACCGGGAAGCGGCACACGGGCAACACCCAAACGCGCCAAAAGCGGGCCAATCACAAAAAAGCTGGCTCGCAATTTACTGACAATATCGTAAGGCGCTTTGGAATGGCTGACATGACTAGCGTCGATATCCAGCGTGCTGCCGTTGCGTGAGACCCTTAACCCGAGAGCCTCTAGCACGCTAGCCATGCGGCCAATGTCCATCAGATCAGGAATATTGCGGATGCGGCAGGTTTGGGAGCACAGCAGGGTGCCGCCTAGCACCACTAAGGCTGAGTTTTTGGCCCCACTGATGGGAATGTGGCCACTTAAGGGAGTCCCCCCCCAAATTTCAATGACGGAAGCTGAAGACGACTTAGGCTGGGTAGCGCTGCTAGGGTCGGTGTTACTGGCGTCAGGGTTACTGGCGTCAGGGTTGCTGGCGTCAGGATTATGAGAGGTATAGGATTCAGGGTGACTAGCTTGGCCGTTGGGCGGTTGGGTAGAAACGATGGGAGTAACCTCCATAAATTATTAACCAAAAGAAATGTAATGAATTTGGTATGGATTCTACCCGAAACTTCAGAGTTTCTCCCGGTTGATTTGAGCAAAACAGACGCTACTAACCTAGGATCGCAACCGCTCGATGTCGGTAAATACGGTTTTTTTCCGGGAACATACCTGATTAAGCCCAGGTTAAGGCAAGTTCGTGGTTGACGGATGACTCGCACTGCTAGATTATGATTAATCGCAGACTCGACTTAAGTTGTGCTAGCGCTAATATTTCTGTGTTGGCAAAGCAACTTCATCGCATTCATGCAATCCCTTGTGCGGGACTGGCGAAATTGGTAGACGCGCTAGATTCAGATTCTAGTGTTCGCAAGGACTTCCGGGTTCAAGTCCCGGGTTCCGCATTTCAATGGTGACGATTTTTGAAGCAAGCGCTCTTCAGTTTTGACTGGCTGAGGAGCGTTTTACTGCGTTTATTTATGGCCTTTGTCAGCGTTGCAAAGCGACTTTCACAGTAGACTCCTATCTTTTTTCGCTGCCGATTTTTTGCCGTTTCAAGTTAGTTTTGGGTATCAATACAGACTTCTTATCATTCCGTATAAACACATAGCGATTTAAATATACATTCCTATGCTGACCAGCCTCCAAAATCCAACGGTTAAGCAGTTGCGTAAGTTGCAACAGTCTAAAGAACGTCGTAAGCAGGCGGTGCTTTTGCTAGAAGGCACGCACCTCATAGAAGCGGCTTGTGAGGTCAACTATCCATTGCAAGTGTTTTGCTACACCGAGGCGTGGCAGCAGCGATACCCTGACATCTACCGCCAAGCTATTGCCCAAGCAGACCAAGTAGAACTGGTTTCAACGGCGGTTTTAAAGTCTATTGCCAGTACGGTGACACCAGATGGGGTGTTGGCGATCGCACCTCAACGCAGTGCTTGGCAAGCGGCAGCGAGTCGGCCCCGCGATCGCATCAGCTTGGGGATCATGCTGGAAACGTTGCAAGATCCAGGCAACTTAGGAACGATTATTCGCACCGCCGCCGCCGCCGGGAGCGACGGTCTTTGGCTGAGTCCTGACAGTGTAGAGGTCAGCCATCCCAAGGTGCTCAGAGCCTCTGCAGGGCAATGGTTTCGACTGCCGATGGCGACAGTAGCAGTAGCAGCACAAGCACATCACCTGAGAGACCAAGGGATGCAGGTCGTCGCCACGAGTGCCACGGCGGAACTAGATTATTGGCAGTTAGAGTTGCGCCAACCCACAGTATTTTGATGGGCAACGAGGGGGCAGGTCGTTTCTGCCGAGCTGATAGCCTGCGCCTCGGTGGTGGCCAAAATTCCCCTCATGCCGGGAGTAGAATCACTGAACGTGGCCATTTCGACAGCGCTATTGCTGTATGAAGCGCGTCGCCAAAGAGCCAGAGACCCAGCCAGCCAAAGCACCAAAGCGCCAGAGCGTTAAGGCACTAGAGCGCCAAAGAACCTAAGCCTACGCGAGGTTGTGTAAACCCCCGTGCTGGTTGAAAATGGATTTAACAAGGGAAGGAGATCGCAGTGGATTCAGCATTTGATTATGATTTGGTGATTATTGGCGCAGGTGTCGGTGGCCATGGGGCTGCCCTCCACGCGGTAAAGTGTGGCCTCAAAACCGCCATCATTGAAGCCGGAGATATGGGCGGCACCTGTGTGAATCGGGGCTGTATTCCTTCTAAGGCGCTGTTAGCTGCTTCCGGTAGGGTGCGCGAAATGCGCGATGCCCAGCACCTGAAGGCAATGGGCATTAGTCTTGCAGGGGTAGGGTTTGACCGTGAAGGCATTGCCGCTCATGCAAAAAACTTGGTCAGTAAAATTCAAGGTGATTTGACCAACAGCCTGACACGTCTAGGCGTAGAGACGATTCGTGGTTGGGGCAAAATTGCCGGTAGCCAAAAGGTTTCCATTCAAGAGGACGGCGGCACACGCACGATAACGGCCAAAGACATCATTCTCTCTCCAGGCTCTATTCCGTTTGTGCCCAGAGGTATTGAAACTGATGGCAAGACCGTTTACACCAGCGATGAAGCCATTCGACTCGACTGGTTGCCTGAGTGGGTGGCGATTATTGGCAGTGGCTACATTGGTTTGGAATTTTCTGATGTGTACACGGCGCTAGGCTCTGAAGTGACGATCATTGAGGCGCTCGATCAACTGATGCCGACCTTTGATCCTGATATTGCCAAGCAGGCTGAGCGGGTATTGATTGCCCCACGGGACATTGAAACGAAAGTGGGCCTGCTGGCGAAAAAAATTACCCCCGGTTCACCAGTGGTGATCGAGCTAGCCGATCCAAAGACGATGGAAACGGTGGAGACCCTAGAAGTGGATGCTTGCTTGGTGGCTACAGGCAGAATCCCAGCGACGAAAAACTTAGATTTAAACATGGTGGCAGTAGAAACTGACCGTCGGGGATTCATTCCGGTAGACGAGCATTTGGCAGTGCTGCGCGATGGCAAACCGGTGCCTCACCTATATGCCATTGGCGATGCTAATGGCAAGATGATGCTGGCCCATTCTGCTTCTGCCCAAGGGATTGTGGCGGTAGATAATATCTGTGGCCAGAACCGGACGGTGGATTACAATGCCATTCCAGCAGCAGCGTTTACCCATCCTGAGGTGAGTTTTGTCGGGATGACAGAGCCCGCAGCCAAGGCTAAGGCTGAAGCTGAGGGCTATGAAATTGCCGCCGTGCGCAGCTACTTTAAGGCCAATTCTAAAGCATTGGCCGAAGGAGAGACAGAAGGGCTCGCCAAGGTGATTTATCGCAAGGATACAGGCGAGGTGATGGGGGCACATATCATTGGGCTCCATGCGGCGGATTTGATCCAGGAGGCCGCCAATGCGATCGCCCAAAAGCAATCGGTTACCCAGCTCTCTCAGTTTGTGCACACCCACCCAACCTTATCTGAAGTCTTAGATGAGGCCTACAAACGAGCGAAGGTAGGCGCATGAAAATACGTCGTCGTCCGCCCAACCCTGCGATTTCGGTCGCGACGCTGGAGTACAAAATCAAAGCGCCGGATGCTGAGCCTCGCAATATTTTAGAGAAAATTGTGTGGCACAAAGAAACTGAGGTCACGCGGCAGCGAGAGCAGGTGCCTTTAAAAGATTTGCAGCGGCAGGTGCAGGGGCTGCCACCAACCCAAGGATTTTTATCGGCCTTACGTCAGCAAGCAGCGCTGCAAAGTCCGGCAATTATTACCGAGGTGAAGCAAGCCTCACCGAGTAAAGGGGTGATTCGAGCAGACTTTGATCCGGTGGCCATTGCCTGCAGCTATCAAGCGGGTGGGGCGACCTGTCTGTCGGTGCTCACCGATCGCCAATTTTTTCAAGGCAGCTTTGACTACCTGCGCCAAATTCGCCAAGCTGTGGCGTTACCGTTGCTGTGTAAAGAGTTCATTATTTACCCTTACCAAATCTATCAAGCAAGAGCCGCCGGGGCCGATGCGGTGTTGCTGATTGCTGCGATCTTGAACGATCAAGATCTCAGCTACTTTGTGCGCATTGCCAGAGCATTGGGCCTAGATGCTCTGGTGGAAACCCATACCGCTGAAGAATTTGAGCGGGTCATGGCCATTGAAGGTATAGCGCTGATTGGCATCAATAACCGCAACCTCGAAGACTTTTCGGTGAGCCTGCAAACAACTCAACAGATCATGGAGCGCT
>JAAUPS010000191.1 GCA_012033015.1 Phormidesmis sp. RL_2_1 | reverse complement strand
CCGCCTGCCACCAGCGCCCCGCGCCTGCACCCATTGTCGCGCCTGCACCGGCACCTGCACCTCCTCCTGAGCCTACTGCGCCCCCCCCGGCACCGGCACCCGCGCCCCCAAAACCTAATGTGTTAGATGAGTATTAGCATTAGCCTCTTCTTTGCCCACCAAACCCATGTCCTTTTCCCAGCGCTACGCGAGCTTCAGTGATAAAAAAGGTGGCCGCACTGTCGGCCGCCAATATCAGTCTGTCATTATTATGCTTTTGCTAAGCCTAGTGATGATTGGCGGTATTGGCAGCCGCTTGGCCTACTTACAGCTTGTTCAGGGTGAACGTAACCGCGAACTCGCCGAAGAAAATCGAATTTTGCTCTTACCCCGCCGCCCCGCCCGAGGCACCATATTTGATCGCAACGGCGAAATTTTGGTGGGCTCACGTCTTTCTCACTCTGTATCTATTTGGCCCATTGCCCTCCCCAAAGAAGAGGCCAAACAGGAACAGGTCATTGCCCGATTGGCCCAAATTTTGGATGTTCCCGTCGGGGAAATCAAAGAGCGAATGGCGCTCACAAGCTACAACTTGAACAAAGCAGTCCCTATTTCTAGAGGTCTTAGTTCTGCTCAAACCACTGCTCTGGCTGAATACGCCCACGAGCTTCCCGGCGTTCGTGTAGAAGCAGAAGCTGTCCGCAACTATCCTCGAGGTGACTTGGCAGCACACGTCTTGGGCTACACCGGAGAACTCAACGAAACAGAACTCGAAGAGCTGAAAGAGCAAAATTATCGCCTAGGAGATGTGATTGGTAAAATGGGGCTAGAAATGGCCCTCGAGCCAACCTTAAGAGGGCAGTGGGGCGGCCAGCAGGTAGAAGTAGATAGCAGCGGTCAGGTGCTGCGCATCATTGGCGAAAAACCCTCTGTCTCAGGCCAAGACGTACGCATCACTTTAGACTTTGAGCTGCAGCAAGCAGCCGAAAAAGCCTTGGGCGACAAAATCGGTGCAATCGTTGCCATTGACCCCAGAGATGGCGCGGTTCGAGCAATGGTCAGCCGCCCTACTTTTGATCCTAATATTTTTTCAACGCGCATTACCCAAGCTCAGTGGGATCAAATCACCAAAAATGGCTACCCACTGGTGAATCGGGCGATGCGAGCCTACGCACCTGCTAGTACGTTTAAAGTCATCACAGCAACAGCAGGCATGGAATCGGGCAAATTTTCGCCGGATACCGTTCTACCGACCTACGCTTTTCTAAATATCGGTGGGATTCAGTTTTGGGACTGGAACAATGCAGGCTTCGGGCCATTGGGGTTTCGAGGGGCTATGGCCATGAGTAGCGATACCTTTTTCTATCAAATTGGTCGAGGCATCGGCGCTGAAAACCTCCAGAAATGGATGCACAACTACGGACTAGGTCAACGGACTGGCATTGAACTTGGTTTTGAGGAAGATGAGGGGCTAGTACCGGATGAAGCATGGAAGCGGGAAGTGCTTGATGAACCCTGGTATTTGGGTGATACGATTAATGCCTCCATCGGTCAGGGCAATGTTTTGGCAACGCCATTGCAAATTGCCGTCATGTTTGCGGTGGTAGCCAATGGGGGCTACAGAGTTACGCCTCATTTCGTCGCAGAGGGCACCCAAAGCGAAGACTGGAAAACCTCAATAGGGATGAAACCTAGCACGGTGAAGGTGCTCCAAGAAAGCCTAAGGCAGGTGGTATCGGCTGGTACAGGCGGCGCTGTCAATGATCCGGCGCTACCGCCGATCGCGGGTAAAAGCGGCACGGCAGAAGCGCCACCTCGGGAGAATCACACTTGGTTTGGCGCTTATGGCCCGTACGAAAATCCTGAGATTGTGGTCGTTGCCTTTGGTGAACACTCTGGCGGCGGCGGCGGCTCTGTCGCTGCACCGATGGTCAAGCAAGTGCTGGATCAGTACTTTGGCGTGAAGCAGAAAGAAGGCGCAGCACCGCAAGTAGATGCCGCACTCGGTACCCAGTAAAGGAAGATCTGTATTGTTGAGGGTGTGTCGCTAGAGATACTTTTCTTAACAATTGTGTGAACCCGGTTATCATAGGAGTGGAGTTACATTTCTTTATATGACGGCGTCTACACCTTCTGAGCAATCTATCGATCAAAAGGTCAGGCGAAAGGCCAAAGGCTTTATCGAACGCCGAATTTTATTAGGCCAGCCCCTTACCCTGGAGCTGAGCGCCATTTTGCTGGTGTATTTTGTTCAGGGCATTTTAGGGTTGGCACGGCTAGCGGTAAGCTTTTTCCTCAAAGATGACATTGCCCTGTCACCGGCTGAGGTATCGGCGCTCATGGGCATTGCCGCATTGCCATGGACGATCAAGCCAGTATTTGGATTTATGTCGGACGGGCTGCCGATTTTTCAGTATCGGCGTCGGCCCTATTTGGTGATTTCTGGAATTTTGGGTGCGATCGCCTGGATGGCCATGGCAACGGTCGTCAATACGTCCTTGAAAGCAACCGCTGCCATTCTCCTGTCATCCCTGTCAGTTGCGATCTCTGATGTCATCGTTGACTCGCTCGTCGTTGAGCGCGCTCGCGAAGCAGAACAAGGCGATACTGGCACCCTACAGTCTTTAGCTTGGGGCGCTTCAGCCATTGGGGGATTAATCACCGCATACTTGGGCGGAGTGCTGCTAGAGCATACCAGCACCCAGGTAATCTTCGGTATTACCGCAACCTTTCCGCTAGTCGTTTGCGGTGTCGCATGGCTGATATCAGAAAACCCGGTTACTGAAAAATCCAACCTAAACGTTGTAATTGAGCAAGTAAAACTACTCAAAAACGCAGTTTCCCAAAAAGTCATATGGATGCCCGCCCTATTTTTATTCCTTTGGCAAGCAACCCCAACGGCTGATTCAGCCTTTTTCTTCTTCTCCACTAACGAACTAGGATTTGAGCCCGAATTTTTGGGCCGGGTGCGTTTGGTCACAAGCTTGGCTTCACTGATTGGCATCTGGATTTTCCAACGATTTCTAAAAGAAATTTCCTTCCGCGTCATCTTCGGTTGGTCTACTGTGCTTTCTGCCCTACTAGGGATGAGCACCCTATTGCTAGTCACCCACGCCAACCGCGCCTTGGGCATTGACGACCAATGGTTTAGCTTAGGGGATAGTTTAGTGCTAACCGTTGCAGGTCAAATTGCCTTTATGCCCGTGCTGGTGCTGTCGGCTCGACTATGCCCGCCCGGTATAGAAGCAACACTATTTGCTCTATTGATGTCGGTAGTCAACCTTTCAGGGCTACTCTCCCATGAGCTAGGCGCACTCCTCACCCATTGGCTGAAAGTCACCGAAACTGATTTTTCTAACCTGTGGCTGCTGATGCTGATGACGAATACCTCCACCCTGCTACCGCTGCCGTTGCTTGGGTTGCTGCCAGCCGCTTCAGCCATGCAAACCCAAATAGAGCCCGCAGCAGCTTCAGGAGAAGATAACGATACTAAACCACCCATGCGACAGCCCGTTCTCACCCTAGCAACACCCGAAGTCAGCGACGATGCTGCCGTGCGCCTAGACATCACGCTCTGAGTTCTCAGATCTGGCCCCATCACTTAAGCTCTAGCCTCACAAAACTCTAGCGTCATAACTCGCGCCATAACTCGCGCCATAAATGACCTCCATTCCAACCCTCTCTCAACCCATCACTCTCCTTTTGCCACCATGCAAACCCTTCCCTCACCCGTCAGCGACACCAGTTACACCCGAGAAGATTGGAAAAGCGGCTACGTATCACAGCCCAAAGAATTTGCCTACTGGATAGAAGACATTGAGGGCCATATTCCCCCAGAGCTATCAGGCACCGTCTTTCGTAATGGCCCTGGGCTCACTGACATCAACGGCTATCGGCTGCGCCATCCCTTCGATGGCGATGGCATGATCAGCGCTATTGCATTCACCCATGGAAAAGCCTTCTATCGCAGTCGGTTTGTTCGTACAGAAGGGTATGTAGCTGAGCAAAAGAGCGGTAACCCTGAGTATCGAGGGGTATTCGGCACCCAAAAACCGGGCGGCTGGCTGGCGAATATTTTGATCTAAAACTAAAAAATATTGCCAATACCCATGTGATTTACTGGGGCGGGAAGCTATTGGCACTTTGGGAAGCCGCAGAACCTCACCGCCTTAACCCATACACATTAGAAACGATTGGGCTAGACAACTTAGATGGCCTACTCAAAAAGGGAGATGCCTTTGCCGCCCATCCCAAAGTTGATCCGGACTGCCAAGGAGAAATGCGACTGGTCAATTTTGGGATAAAAGCAGGGCTTTCAAGCACAATTAGCCTATTTGAATTCAATCCGAAGGGCGAGGTTGTCCACCAGCATCGCCATACTGTACCTGGCTTTGCCTTCCTGCATGACTGCGCCATTACACCTAACTACTGCATTTTTGTCCAAAATCCTGTGAGCTTTAACCCACTGCCTTTCGTGATGGGCTTTAAAGGCGCGGCTGAGTGTATTCGCTTTAATGCTCACAAACCTACCAAAATTGTCGTTATTCCCCGCAATGGCCAAGGCGAAGTGCGCTTTTTCGATACCGATCCTTGCTTCGTATTCCACCATGCCAATGCCTATGAGGAAGACGGCAAGCTGGTGCTAGATTCAATTTGCTATGACAATTTTCCTAGTATTGACGAGGGCACTGACTATAGCGAAATTGATTTCGACCATGTCCCGGCCAGTCAGCTATGGCGCTTTAGGATTGATTTGTCATCAGGCAGCGTCGCCAAAGATGTGTTGATTGAGCGCTACTGTGAGTTCCCGACGTTGCATCCACATGATGTAGGACGCAATTATCGGTATCTATATTTAGGGGTAGCCCACGGCAAAACAGGCAGTGCGCCGCTGCAGGGACTCCTCAAAAAAGATATGAAAACGGGAGCGGAACAGTTCTGGAGTGCTGCGCCTCGTGGCTTTAGCGGGGAGCCACTGTTTGTAGCCCGCCCCCAGATGAAGGGTCACGGGTATGGCCAAAAGCAGGAGGAAGACGATGGGTGGATCTTACTATGGCTTTACAATGCAGCTTCATCAGGTCGCACTGAACTGGCCATATTTGATGCCCAAAATATCAACAGTGGCCCGATTGCCAAGCTCAATCTTAGGCATCACATTCCTTACGGCCTGCACGGCAGCTTTACCAGCACTTACTTTGGGCCTGACGTGGCAAGTGCCTGATGGGCCAATCGTGATCTGACTGGATGGTCTGACTGGATGGTTTGGCTGGATGATCTGGCTGGAGATGAGCTAATTGAGACTCATTGAGTCTCATTGAGTCTCAGAAAAAATTCTATTTTTTCTTGCTGGGCGGATTGAGCGCAGTGTCAAGCAGTTCGCGAGCAGCTTCTGCGTCATCTTTGGCATCGCGGTAGCGCAGGTTAGTTTGGGCAAAGGTCTTCAAGGTTTTAAAACCATTGTTGAGCTCTTCGATTTGTGCTTCTTCGATCACTTCATCCGTAAATAGAAGGTCAATCAGTTCGCGTACCTTTAGCGCTTCTTCGCGGGAACCTTGGACTTTAATTTTGAGCTTAGATAGGTTACTAAGGGTTTGTACAGCTTCTACTACTGCATTTTCTTCGTCGGACGGTTCTTGTTGCTGTTCTTTCACTTCTATAAAGTCCTTGGGGTTGAAGCCATCGTCAAGTGCGGTAGGCAATTTGTCATCGTCCATGAGTGTCATGAGCTGATCCATCGCTTTTTCGCGCGCTTTGTTAGAGTCGCGGCCAGCTACATCGATTAATACTTCGGGACTTTGAGCAAGGGTATATTGAACCATGATTTTAGATAGTAATTTTGTACCATCATTTTAGAAGGTGGGGTAGCATTTTGGAAACAGCAGGTCACATTAAATTGCAGCCTGCTGTTTTTAGTCAATACTGGTATACGCCTTTTTCTACGCTTTTTTGTGTTTCTATGCAACCTATTGCCCACAGAAATATTCCAAAAGAATTGAGGATTTTGTTTTTGTTGGGCAAGATTTGGCTCGCTCTGTAAAATAAGGACGAGGCGTTGTGGTCTCAATATTGCTGGTGAAGGAATGTCTGCAGCGTCACATTAGCGCTATATCGAAGCGCTATATCGAAGCGTGATATCGAAGCGTAATATCGATAGGATGAAGGCGCTGTAAAGCTAAAAAAACGGCGCTGTAAAGCTAAAAAACTATGACGGAGCGCTACTATTTTTTCTGCATACGGCGTTTGAGCCGATGCTTAGGGCTTACCATGCTTGCCTGGGTGGGTCTTGGTTCAGCAGATTTACTGGGGTTGGGGGCTTGGGCAAGTGAGCCGCCATCGCTGGATCATTTGCTGGAAGGCATTGCTGAGCCTGAGCGTGCCCGTGATGTGATACGGACTGAAACAGCGCCTGAAACAGCACCTGAAACAGCACCTGAAACAGCACCTGCGACACCCTCTAGTGGTGTAAACCCGGAAGACATGATTCCGGCGGTTGATGCTGCTGCCGCTGCCATTTTGCAGCAGGCGGCTGAGCAGGCGAGTGCAGCGATGATGCTGGCACAATCAGCTACTTCAGCCGCTGAATGGGATGCGGTCATGGTGCGATGGCTAGAGGCGATCGCACTGGCCCAGTCGGTTCCCCCTGAGAGTCCGTCTCGCATTGTGGCCCAGCGGCAACTCCGCAGCTACGTACAACGGCTCATGGAAGTGCAGCAGCGTACGGAACAAGCTAGCCCCAATTCAGGTATTCCTAGCCTAGGCAGTCCCTTATTCGATGCCCAGCTTGCAGGCTACTTGTCCTATTTAGCCACAGTAGGTACCCCTGATGTTTTGATAGTCGGCAGCTCGCGGGCTTTGCAAGGGATAAACCCCCAAGTGATGCAGCAAGCCCTAGCGGCCAGCGGATACCCTGAGCTGAAAATTTTTAACTTTAGTGTCAATGGGGCCACCGCTCAGATTGTAAACTTTATCCTCAGTGACCTTCTGCCGCAGCCTTTGCCTGCGGTGATTGTATGGGGCGATGGCTCTAGGGCGTTTAATGCTGGACGGCGCGATCGCACTTGGGAGGGCCTGCTCACCTCCCCTGGCTACCAAGATATCAGTACTGGCCTCTCACCAGAAAATCTGTTTGTCGCGTCGATCGCTAGCGCCCAACCCAGTACTTTCCCAGAGGTAACAGTGCGTTCACCCCTGTCAGAGATTCCAGGCAATATAGACGCTTTTGGGTTTTCTGCGGTAGAGGATCGCTTTACACCACAGACCTATTACCAACAGTTTCCCAAAGTCACGGGCCGCTACGATGGGGCCTACAGACCCTTCAACCTAAACGGAGAGCAAGCGATCGCCTTAGGGAACATTGCAGCTTTTAGCCGTCAGCAACAGTCCCAGCTCATTTTTGTCAACTTGCCACTCAGCAGCGACTATCTTGATGAGTTTCGTCGATACCATGAAGCTCAGTTTCAGCAATTTTTACAGGCTCAGAGCCGTACCCATGGCTTTGCTGTGATTGATTTACTCACTCAGTGGCAAAGCCAACCTGGTTTATTTGCAGACCCCAGCCATATCAATCAAGACGGTGCCGCTGTGATCGCCACCCAACTGGCCCAAAATCCTATTATTCTGGCAGCCCTCAACCGACCAACCCTCAACCGGCCAACCCTCAACCGGCCAGACAGTTTGAGCTCAGACAGTTTGAGCCCAGCTAGTCTGAACCCAGACGAACAAACAGTCACGGAAACAGGCGAGGAAATAACCGACGCAACGGCTGAGTAAGAAATGCTGAACCAGAAATGCCGAAAAATGTTGCATAGAGCACAGCTACGCGTAGTCAACATTACTATATTGTCATCAACTCTTTAGTCGGTCAGCGCTACTCCAACGCTGCGTGTTAACCTCACAACCCATCTAAAGAAATCTTCTCAAAGATAGGTCAATGTAGATCACTCTCTGAAACCTAGCTCTTTGAAAACCTATAAAAAACCTGCTGTAATGGCGGCTTTATATTCAACATTTAATCATTCATGGAACCCTCGGGCCTAGCATTGCTAGGCTCTTTTTTTGTTCACTCGTCTCTCGGCGCTTGCTCTACAGGCTGCTCTACAGGCTTGCTCTACAGACTTTTATGCTACAGGCTTTTGCCCTACAATAGCGCGATGACGCGGGCTACTGCTAACTATGCGAGGCGTCAAAAAACCAGCACGCTCAAAAGTTTCGCTCATATCCAACGCAAAATATTGGTCTAGATAGGGTTCAGTACTTTTGAGCAAGGTGAGAACATAAGGCGGCATTTTCATAAAGGTCTCGCTTTGTGGATCCATGTCCATGATGGCAAAATGCCCTCCCGGACGAACTAACCGATAGGCCTCGGTCACAATATCGCAAGCTGCCATGGCCGGTAGCTCATGGAACACAAGGCAAGCAGACACCAAATCAGCAGAATGAGACGGTAAACCAGTGGCTTCAGCCGGTGCATGAACCCACCGCACCCTAGGAGTGGCTTCAGCCAACCTTGATCCAGAGGATAGACGCTGCCGCTCAGCATATTGGGCAACGGCAATAAAGTAGGGCGATAGCTCTACGGCAATGAGTTGCGCTGTAGGGAAAGTCTCTTGCAAGGTAAACGTGCTACGACCTGCGCTAGCCCCCAAATCTATAATGTCTTTTGGGGCTGCTGCAGATGTTTCAGCAAGGATTTCTCTCAAAACCTGATGATAGCCAGCTCTCAGCCCTGCATCTCCTTTGACACCAGCTCTTACGTCACCTTCTGGCCAAATTCGAGCATGTACTGCACGGGCAGCCACATCGACTTCCATCGCTGGCAGCCAGCCTAGATTGCCTTCTTCGTAGGCATGAAAGCTCGTGGTGTAATACTCAGGATAGGTGATGTTCGGATTTGCGATCGCCTTTAGCTCCGCCTCCCAAATTGCATTTATTCCCCCACCCTCTTGCCCCCTCAATTCTAATGTTCTCACCTCGTCACGCCAGTACACGCCTAAGCTCTCAGCCCGATCCATCATCATCGTACGTGCACGACTCTTAGCAAACTTAGCGAGGGGCTTAATCGAGAGCAAACCATTGATTACAGAGGAAGTCATAACGGAAGTAGCGATCGCACTCATAAATCAAATCCCAATCCAAAAATCAATCATCAACCCATGATGAAAAACAGACTCCCAAACAATACAGAGCCCAGCGAAAAGCAGTGACAAACCTGGTACAACACTACCGTAATCCTGCTGACGCCATTCAATGAACTGTCACAGCTTTGGCAATCGAGGCCAATCCCAGAAGGCTAGGATTTAAACATAACAAACATAACTCAAGCGTTAGCGCCCGTCGCCTACCACTGAAGCCAAACCGTTAATAATTGGCTAACGCTTACAGGCTTTTTACCAGGGGTTCCCAATGAAACGCTTCTCGCCTTTTTTCTTTGCTTTGATGACAGCCTTCTCTTTTGGCGCTGTTGCAAATGCCCAGCAGACACCCGCTATCACACCTTTAGCTGACCCTATTGAAATTACAGGACAAACCGGCGGGCCGCAAAGCTCTAACTGCGGCAATACCGATCCAACCGCTGGCCAAATCGTCAGAGTCACTGAACCCTTTGCCTCATTAAACTTTGAGGTGCAAAGCGAAGGGGACTATACCCTTTTGATTACTGGCCCTAACGGCTTTCGTGAATGTGTCTTTGCCCACAACTACGATGGCGGCAATATTCAAGCGCCAGGCTTACTGAACCGAGGAGAGTATCGGCTGTATGTGGGCGATCGCAAAGGCGAAAGTCACCCCTACACGCTCTCCATCAGTCAATAGACCGTGTCCAGTCAATAGACCCAGTTACCTTGCTGAGCATCTGCCAATAATCTATCCTCCACGCACAGGACGCACAAAGCTGCGTCCTTTTTTCTTTTCTCTATAGCGTGTGCCGGATGCATAACACCGACGGCGAGGCTACGCCAACGGGTACACGCGCGTTGCTTGGCCCGTTGTCACGTCATGGTTTCAGCCAGCACGCTGTACCTCAGCCAAGCGACCAAAGCTATATAGCTTCTGTCGAGTTAGTAAGGAATGCTCAGACAAGAAAACACACCCAGACAAAGTCAGAAGGCATCCTTACTTTACTTTGCTATATATAGCT
>JAAUPS010000024.1 GCA_012033015.1 Phormidesmis sp. RL_2_1 | reverse complement strand
TGCAAACCAGCTAGCGGCGAATTTAGCGAACTCACCTGGGCTTGAAAATAGGTAGGCTGGTCGCCACCGGATCGCTGCAGTGTCAAATTTGTAGCCTCATGATTTGTAGCCTCATGATTTGTAGCCTCATGATTTGTAGCCTCATAGAAGGATACTGGACTCATAGCGGGTAGCTCCGTTAATTGAGTGATATTGAGTGATATTGAGTGACTTGTGAAAAAGCAACTTAGCCCCGTGACGAGAAGCCTGTGATGGTTCGCCATTTTCAGCAGAAACAACCCAAAGCCGATTTTGACTGCGACCTACCACCAAAATCGGATCTCCGGGCTCGAAGGCCCTTGCTTCGTCGGTTTGGGCAACCAAATGCAAGGTACTACCACCAACCTCCAAAATGACTTTGCCCTTACTCTTAGCATCAAAAGGCAGCTCTACAATTCCGGGCAATCCGGCAAAGTCTTCACTGCGCATCAGGCTGTCGGCCCGTTGGTTTTTCAGCTCTCGCAAAATGCTGACAATCGCGCCGCCGCACAACAGACCCATCGCCAATGCCACGCTAAAAGTGACTATCGGCGGCCTTGGCTCTAGCCAGCTAATCAGCAGCCCCGTCAGGCCAAAAAAGCAGCCCCCAAAAGTCCAAAACTTAAAGCTTGTCAAAATCGACAGCCAACCCGGCAACCCGCCGCGGCGACGGCGCTTAGGCTTTAGTAGCTCAACATCGGTATCCATCTGCAGATCACCGGCACCCGTTGCTGCGGCATCGGCATCAACGTCCCCACCAACGTCCCCATCGGCATCTAGATCAAAATCGGTGTCGGCATCAAAATCGACATCAAAATCAGCGTCAGCATCGCCGAGTATTTCTCCGCCACCGACCATAGAAAGGACAACAAACACGCCGCCGATCACGAAACAAAACCAATAGACTGATTGCACAGTATTCTCTCTTAACGTGATGGATCAGAAATAGGAAAAATCCAACTCTATCCTGTCTGCAGATACCGTAAGTACCAGCCCAATTCCCAAAATTCTTTACAAAAAGGCTGCATACAAAATAAGGAATGCCCTCGAAAGAGCATTCCCCATACCGTCAATCAAATAAAGTTGTCAGACAAAGCGTTAGATAGCGCTAACTTGGCGTCGCTTCGGGCATTAGACATTTGTCAGAATCACAGCCAGCCGGGCCTGCGTCTACCAGTTCACCCGCGTCGTGCCTTTCAAGCGCCGCATGAAAGTCTTCAGTGGTACGACGCGATCGCACCGCCTTCAGCATCTCCTCATACTCAGCTTTGGTAATCGGCTCAAACGGTAATCTTGGAAAGGTTTGGACATCATCAAAGCGGGCCAACAGCGCCGCTGAAATGTAGCCCTCATCATTCTCAATCGCCGCATGAATGCGCTCAGCCAACGGCTCAATCTCATGCTCTCGCAGTTCTACCGTTGCCGATGTATTATGCGCAGTGTAGTGCTTCTGCACCTGCATATAAAAATCAAACTGAGCCAGCGCCGAGAAGTTCTCAATCGCCACCTCATCTGCCCCCGGCAAATTCGCCCAGTCTACCTCTACCGGCAGTTCTACCAGCCATTCCGTACAGCGCGGATCAAACGGATCATTGAGCAAATTGCCGTTTTCGTCTTTATCCGACTGAGACGGAATCACAGAATAGCCGTAGGCAATACAGGCCAGCGCCACCGGATCATCTTTGCGAAAAGTAATTCGACGGATAAAACGCTGAGCCTTAGGCGGATGCCAGCCAGAAGATGCGCCCGTCAAAAGGCTCTTGGTGCCTGCCGGTTGCACCGTCGTACAGCGGTTAGGACGGCGGATATGGTGGCGATCGCAATACGCCCAAACGGTCTCATGTACCACCTTTTTCCACCGACTCAGGTACGCCTGCTCACGGCTTTTAAAGTCCACACCCTGCATGGTGTCAGGTCGGCCATCCGCGAACCACTCCAACCATTCCACCCCAAATGCCTTGACGCAGAAGTCAAAGAAGCCGGTAAAGGAAACGCCCACGATAGGATCTGCCTGCCGTGATTTTTGATAGCGAGTTTCGATAAATTCATGGTTTAAGAGGGCAGCAACTGCGATCGCCCCCGCTTTAAACGCATCATTCTGCGCCTGTTCGTCCTTCGGGCTAATATGATTGAGGTGAATTTCAGCCAAGTTACAGTGAAAATCTTGACCCAAAATTTCACCACAAGGATTCAGACCATAGCGCCCCTTACCCTGCGCGCGCCTTTCAGCTTCGCCCGCCCACTGAATCGCGCCCTCACCCGAATGGAACTGTTTACGAACGGCTTCTAGCACATCTTCTTTGGCCGGTTTTGCGTGATAAACCCGCGTATGGTTTGCCATCCGCAGCGCATCGCGAGTCGGGTCAATTCTCCAGTTACCGGCCTCATCCTGCTGCCATAGGTTTTCCTTCGCGCCTGCAGCGACAGTATCGTTACTGTCAAACTGCCTCATACCCGCACTGCGCCTAATATTTCCGGCCACGACACAGGCCGCTGCCTCATCAATGAGTAAACAGCACTCAATCGAGTTGAGCTGACGACCCATCGCCTGGTTCAAAATATTGGCACAGCGCTCATACAATCCAGGTAGCTTCACCGGATTTGCCATCCCACCAAAGCCCTTGAGCCGTTCGCCCGCCGGACGAATATCGCTGAGGTCTACAACAGCTTCTACTTCGCCATCGAAGCGCTGATCTGTAGCAAGCTCCAGCAAAGTTTGGTACGACTTCACCCAACCCTGACGGCTATCGCCTGCAATAATCTCCACGCGGTTGTTAGCCTCATCGACTTTTATCTCGGCCTCTTCTCGCCGTGACAATTCCGGCGTTGTCCCCACCTCGCCCCGCATCGTCACCGTAATTTTGTTGCGAATCGCAGGCAGTTGGTTAATGTATTTCGGCTCTAATACTGCGCCTGTGCCGCAGCCCATCATCGCCAAGTCCATCATCAGGCCAAAGGCTCGCCAGTCCACCACATTGGTGCTGGTGCAGTTGTAAGCGCCTGAGAAGTTTTTAGGATTTTTGCTCCAGTCGGTGCCCCCGACCCACAGCCATCGACCCGATGGCATCGCTTTGAGGTTGCGCTGCATTTTAGAAACGAGGTCGCGCTCTTCATCGGTAAGTTTGCCGAGTTCTACCAAGCCTTTGAGGGTGCGATCGCACACATCCTGCCAAGTCTCCCGCTTACCATCCACCGAGCGACGGCTGTAAGTACGATAAAACACCGGATAGGCCGCAGGTGCCGTATCAGGAAAAGGACGCTTAGACCGGGTACGCTCAAGTTCTTGAACCATAGCTTTAAAGAAAAATTAGGAAGGTAGAATTTCAACGAGTACCGCCTCTGTGTGGTCAAGTACTGACTAAGGACGCTATATGTAGCGTATAGCAATAGAGCGTAGCATTTTAATTTCAATATTTCTAGTTTTTTAGCATTAGGTAACTTCCGCCTTGGCCCATCAAGTTTCGATGACTCATGTGGGCATATATAAGGTGAGTTCTACGGTGAGCTGCTATGCCCACTTTTGCCATCACTATTCCGGTACGCAATCGCAAAGCCTTGACTACTGCAATCTTGGTTCAGCTTACTGAGCAGATCGCGCAGCAGATAAAGGTTCAAAGGCTACAGCCCGACGATGTGCAAATCATCGTCGTAGACGACGCCTCTAGCGATGGCACCCCTGAGCTGATTGAGCAGCAGTTTCCGCAGGTGCATTTACTAAGAGGCAGTGGTGACTTGTGGTGGACAGGGGCGATCGCCCAAGCCATGACCTACGCTACAGACACCCTCCGTACCGACTACATCATCTGGCTCAACGACGACATCACCCTAGCCGACACCTTCATGAGTCAGCTCGTCGATCACTGCACTCAACCCAACGCTCATCCGAGCAGCAAAGTTCTCACAGGCGGCATCATTTGCGATCAGCAGCATTCTAATTGGGTGGTTTTCGCGGCGTTATTGCCAGTCAGCTCATTAACGACATCGCTCAATTCGAGCAGCCCATTCTCGATGTCGATACGCTCAATGGCAACATCGCCGTTCTCCCCAGTCGAATTGTCGCTGACATTGGAATGCCCGATGTCAAGCGCTTTCGGCACTATGGCGGCGATTTTGAATATATTTGCCGCGCCAAGGCAAACGGCTATAGGGCCCAGCTATCGAGTCATCTACGCGCCACGACCGATTATCAATCTGCCGATGTCATTCGCTACATGCCGCTATGGATTCAGTGGGCGACTAGTTCCAAGATATCGGCTAAATGGCAGGTGATTCAGAGCCTTTGGAGTCTGCGATCGCCCCACAATGTCCAGCACATGGTCAACAGCATCTACCGCACTCAGCCCGCCGTTCCCAAGTGGAAATACGCTACCTTCTACTGCCGCAAATTGATCAAAATTCTCGGCAGCGAACTCATCCCTTGGAAAATCAGACAACGCCATATCCAAGCCTACTTCCAACGCCAAAATATTCCACCCGCCATCGCCCAATCCGTTCTCAATCAGCCATAAACGTTGAATCCATCCATGAAAGTACTACATTTAAGCACTGCCGATGCCAACGGAGGCGCAGCCCGAGGCGCTTACTGGATGCATAAAGCGCTATGCAATGCAGGTGTAGACTCTCACATGCTGGTTGCCGACAAATTCACCAACGACCCTACTGTCACAGGCTCTACAGGTATCACCGGCTTCCAAAAGGTACAAAAGGGCATTCGCCAAACCGTCGAATACTGGCCCCTCAAGCGATACAAACATAAAAAACCTGGAGCCTTCTCCCCCGCCATTTACCCTAGCAACATTGCCGCCCAAGTCGAAGCCATCGATCCAGACATCATCAATTTGCACTGGGTCGCGGGTGGCTTACTGCGTCCCCAAGATTTACGCAGGTTTCAACGTACCCGTCATCGTGATTTGGTCTGGACACTGCGCGATATGTGGCCCTTCACAGGCGGTTGCCACTATTCAGGTGACTGCATCGCCTACCAAACAAGCTGCGGTCAATGCCCTGCCCTTAGTTCTGATCAACGCAACGACCTATCCCGCCAAGTCTGGCAACGCAAACAAGCCGCCTGGAAAGATCTCAACATTACCGTCGTACCCTTGAGCCAATGGCTAGCTGACTGTGCTCGCCAAAGCCAACTGTTTGGCCATCATCAAATCCATGTGATTCCCAACGCCATTGATGCCGAAAATATAGGCCGATCGACAAGGCGATCGCCCGCAACCTCCTTGGCCTCCCAAATCACAAAAAACTCATCCTCTTCGGAGCCCTCAGGCCCACTGCCGACCCTCGCAAAGGCTTCGCTCACCTCCGCACCGCCCTCCAACACCTCACGGCCCAACCACATAACAACCCGCTCGAAGCCGTCATCTTCGGCACTACCCCCCCCAAAAAAGACTTAGACCTCCGGCTCCCCACCACCTTCCTCGGCTACCTCCACGACGACACCACATTGGCCCTCGCCTACGCCGCCGCCGATGTCATGGTCATGCCCTCTATTCAAGACAACTTCGCCAAAACCACTATTGAAGCTATGGCCTGCGGTACCCCCGTTGTCGCCTTCAATGCCACCGGAGCCAAAGACGTCATTATCCACCAACAAAATGGCTACGCCGCCACCTGTTTCGACGCCATTGACTTAGCCAACGGCATTACCTGGATTCTAAAAGATAGCCAGCGCTGGCAAACCCTCTCCAAAAACGCCCGCCAAACCGTCGAAGAAAGATTTACCGTCACCCACCAAGCCGCCCGATATCAACAGCTTTATCAACAACTGATAGAAACGTCCACAATCTCCTCAAGCACTCAGCTCATCACCGCTTAGGCAAACTTCAATAGCAACTTTCTCTTCAACTTCTCAATCATCACACCTGGCTCAGCCTTAAACGCTCTAAAAACCATCAAAGCACTGCAAAAAGGTGCCTTGTCCACCCGCCATAAATGCCGAGCCATAATCATGGCCCAATCCCGTCGAATAGAAGACTCCAGCGGTAAATACGCCTTATTCTTCGGATTCTCAAAAAAGAGATCTAGCGTCATAAAAATGTTGTTCGCCCAATTGCGATAGTCAGCCGAAATATTTTGATCATGCATCACCCTCGTCACTAATAAGTCCTCCACGTGGGCCATCTCCCCGGCTTGCAAAAGCCGAATATATAGCTCCCGGTCATGACAACTCGATAGCCGAACATCCAGCAATCCACAAACCTCTAACACGCATTGACGCACTACCACCGCCGACATGTTGTAGATAAACGTATCTGCCAAGGATCTATGGACTAAGTCTCTATATTTTGTAGAAGCTCGATATACACACTGCCTCATCGAGCCATCGTGCAAAATCTCTCGGTGATTAGAAAAAACAAAGCTGGCACAAGGATTTTTTGCCAGTGCGCCCACCTGAGCTGAAAGATACCCCGCATCCCAATAATCATCCGAATCTAAAAAAGCGATCAGCTCACCTTTAGCTGCTCGAATGCCCACATTTCGGGCTGCCGCTGCCCCTATGTTTCGTTCCAACCGAATCAACCGCGCCCATGGATAATGCGTCTCTACCCAATCAGCCGTGCCATCTACCGACGCATCGTCCACCACAATCAGCTCGTAGGTTTCGTAGGTTTGATCTAGAACCCCTTGAATCGCAGGCTCTATCAAATGCCGACGGTTATACGTCGGAATAATCACTGAAACGATTGGGCGCTGAGTGGACACAACAAATTAGTTGACAACCTTTGGGCTAATTATTCCCAAATTAACGATTTTTATTGGAATGGCCCGGTCATTGTCACGCTAGGACCACAAATCAGTTGACCTACAAACGATAAATTGCGTTGCTACAGAGGTCATCTGGGGAAACAAAACTATAGCGTTTGTCACTTGGCTTGAATACAGGCTTACTGGCGAAATCCCTACAGGGCAACGGGCCAAGTGGCTCGCAGTATGGGTAGGCGCGGCCTTCTCACAGAGTATGCATCCGCAAACCGCTATATATCTGCCTTACTCCCCCATCCACCCAACGCTTTACCTTACCGATGAAAAGATTCTTCCTTGTAGGATGCGCCCGCTCCGGCACCACACTACTCCAAAGCCTACTCGCTTCCCACCCTGACATCATCTCCTTCCCAGAATCCAATTTCTTCAACCACCTGTTTCCTCACAGCGAACCCAAGCGCAATCGGCTAGGACTCATCTCCCGCCGCGCTAAACCAAGACTGGCAGAGTTCTTGCAGGAAAGTGGTTACAGCGGTCACCGCCCCTCACCCCTTGCCTTATTCCCAAGTCAGCTCACCGCTCATTTTTCAAAAACGCTAGATCAGCTCGCCGCCCAACAAAACAAAAAGATTTGGATAGAAAAAACCCCCACCCACATCTATCACCTCGACTACATTTCACAGCACATCTCACAGCCTAGATTTATCCATATCATTCGAGCAGGCAAAGACGCTGTCGCCTCTTTATATGATGTGCGCCAAAAATATCCCAAACAATGGGCCAACGAACCGGCCAGCATAGAACTTTCTATAGACCGTTGGCTTAAGGACGTCTCTCTCAGCTTGCAGTACGTCAACTCGCCTCATCATCATTTGGTCAGCTACGAAGCTCTAGTGGCCAATCCCCAGCCCACCCTAGAAAGGCTCTGCCAATTTATGGATGTCCACTTCACCCCCACCATGCTGAATAGCTACGCCTCTACGGCCCAGCAAGTTAGCCTTGCACGCGAACCTTGGAAGGCAGGCGTCGCTTCTCCCATCCGCAGTGCCAATTCAACTAAGTTCTATAGCCTATTCGACGGGCAGCAGCAGGAATACATTTTGCGACGTACTGCAGCCATTGATTTAAGCAGACTTAAGCCCTATCCCATATGTTGAATGCTTACCAAAAGCGAGTCGCCTATCGCAAGCTGCATAGCCCCGTTTTCCTTGAATATATCCCTATTTAAGAAAATGGGTAGAGAAAGCTGATCACACTAAGTTCGGCTTTCCTCTATTGCACTCAGCCAAAAATCCAACAAAATGGTTCTAGGTTTCTACATCGCGTACAGTGACGGAGCGTACTTCTTATGACAACGACGGTTTTGGAACAAGGCAACATCAGCATCCATACCGAGAATATTTCCCTATTATTAAAAAGTGGCTATATTCCGATCATGAAATTTTTATCCGAGAGCTGATTTCCAACGGCGTAGATGCCATTAGCAAGCTGAGTATGCTTTCCCGCTCCGGCGAATACCAGGGCGAAGCCACTTCAGAAATCACCATCGCCATCGATAAGGAGGCCAAAACCCTCAGTATCAGCGATAGCGGCATTGGTATGACCGCAGATGAAATCAAAAAGTACATCAATCAGGTGGCTTTTTCGAGTGCCGAAGAATTTATTACTAAGTATAAAGACAACACCGACCAGCAAATTATTGGCCACTTTGGTCTCGGCTTCTACTCTTCGTTTATGGTGGCTGCTCGGGTAGACATTGATACCCTTTCTTGGCAGGACGGTGCTCAGGCGGTGCACTGGTCTTGTGATGGCAGTACGTCTTTTGAGCTGAGTGAGAGCGATCGCACCACCCGCGGTACCACCATCACCCTTTACCTCAACGATGACGAAGCGGAGTATCTAGAAGACGCCCGCATTAAGCAGCTCATCAAAACCTACTGCGACTTCATGCCTGTCCCCATCAAACTGGGCGACGAAGTGATTAACAAGCAAGAAGCACTGTGGAAAAAGTCACCCAGCGAATTAACCGATGAAGACTACCTGAATCTTTATCGCTATCTTTATCCCTTCGAGGAAGAACCTCTCCTGTGGGTACATCTCAACACCGACTATCCCTTTGTCGTTAACGGCATCCTGTACTTTCCTAAGCTCAAACCCGACGTAGAGCTAAACAAAGGCCAAATCAAGCTGTTCTGCAATCAGGTATTCGTCAGCGATAACTGCGAGGAAATCATTCCTAAGTTCCTCACGCCCTTGCGCGGAGTGATTGACAGCACCGATATTCCGCTGAACGTGTCACGCAGCTTTTTGCAAGCAGATCGCACCGTCAGGCAAATTGCCAACTACGTAGCGAAAAAGGTGGCGATCGCCTCAAAGAGCTATACCGCGACGACATCTCCGAATACATCCGAATTTGGCAAGATCTTGGCACCTTTGCAAAATTCGGCTCCCTCAACGATGACAAGTTTAAAAAGCAAATTCAAGACTACGTCATCTTCCGTTCCACAGCCGATTTGGCCGAACCTGATAAACCCAAAGTCGAAGTCGAAGGGGCCGAAGGTGACGACGCCTGGTCAGAAGTGAGCGAAAAGCAAGCCGTTGATGCCAACGGTAATTTCTATACCACCATCAAGGCGTATTTAGAGCGCAATCAAGAAAAGCACGAAAACCGCATTTACTACGCCACTGATGAAGTTGCCCAAGCGACCTACATCAGCTTGCTCAAAAATCAGGGGCTAGAAGTGCTATTCATGGACTCCTTCATCGATACCCATTTCGTTTCCTTCCTAGAGCAAGAATACTCAGATGTAAAATTCTCGCGAGTAGATGCTGACCTTGACGATACCTTGATCGATAGCGAGCAAGAAAACGAAATTGTTGACGCCTCCACTAACAAAACCCGCAGTGAGCAGGTTAAAGAAGTCTTTGAAAAAGCGTTAAACCGTCCAAGCATTAAAATTCGCACTGAAGCCCTCAAGTCAGCCGACCAACTGGCCCCACCGGCTATAGTCCTCGTCCCCGAAGAACTGCGGCGGATGCAGGAAATGAGTGCCTTTCTTCAGCAGCAAGGCGTCGAATTCCCTGATTCGCATACTTTGCTCGTAAACACCTCCCATCCGCTCATTCAAAACGTCGCCAAACTTAGTCAGGGCAGCATTGTGCAAACTGATGGTAGCCAATCCCCTTCAGCACAGTTAGCCACCCAAATCTGCGAACAGGTCTATGACTTAGCGCTTATGGCACAAAAGGGTTTTGATGCTGACGGCATGAAGGCTTTTACAGAGCGCTCGACTAGCCTGCTGACAAAGCTGACTGAACGGTAGTTTGAGAGGGCTTGGGAGCCTTTCAATATTTCGAACCCCAACCTACAAATATCATCCACCTCTTGTTTTCCTTTTGTCTTAACGCCCAAAACTGGCTATAATCAGTAACTCTGTTAGCGTAAATACCCATGTCCAAAACCTGCGACCTTACCGGCAAAAAGGCCAATAACGCCTTTTCCGTTTCTCACTCCCACCGCCGCACCAAGCGTCTCCAAGAAGCCAACCTGCAAGACAAACGCATTTGGTGGCCCCAAGGCAAGCGCTTCGTCAAGCTCCGCGTTTCCACCAAGGCCCTAAAGACCCTTGAGAAAAAAGGGCTTGAAGCCATGGCCCGTGAAGCCGGTATCGACCTCAACAAGTACTAAACGCGACCTACAGACCGTTTCTATCGGTAGAAGTCATCTACCTTAACTTTGTCAACGAGCCCCTTCGCGACATCACAGTGATGTTACGGAGGGCTTATTTTTGTTGGCAAAAATCAATCTGCTTTGATGGCTGAAACCATTATCTTTCCTAGCTTCCAGATGGGTAGACCTACTGATTATTTCCACTCTATGGATTGGGTAATCTGGGTCAGATAACACCGCTAAAAGTATCCGGATAAAGTTTTCCCTAGGTTGCCAACTAGACGATCCCATCCTCAATCATCCAGTTGCAGCAGTCATGATTTATCCAGCTTTTGCATCTCCCTCATCAGTTTAGGAAGCCAGCCATGTCCGCAGATAAGCAGACTCGCAGTCAAAAACCTCGAAAAAACCGCTCAGACTTTCAGCGACTGAGCCGTCGCTTCATGAGCGGCCTTTTGAGAAGTCTGTTCCTAATTAACAAGCCTGCGCGTTCGGGGCAGGCTGGCTTTGTGTTGCCGACAACCGTTTTACTACTTTTAGTACTCTCGCTTACGGTAGGTGCCCTTAGCTTTAGAACCTTTAGCCGGTCAGGCAGCGTTATCGCTCAGCGCGAACAGCAAGTCATTGACAATGCTGCAGCCCCGACAATTGACAGAGCGAAGGCAAAGCTAGAGTATCTATTTTCAAAAGATACTCGGTTTCCAGGCGGTGTGCCTTCCAGCGATGTTATCGCCAGTATGTTGCTAAATGATGGAAATAATGGCATTCCAACAATCACCGAAAATGATCCGTATACATTTCCAGACGAAAAACGGATTAATATCAACGCGGCTGGTGGTGTCGATAATGCTTGGGTCTTTCCATCGGATGTGAATGGAAATGGACAGATTGAACCAGGTGAGCTGGTAGCTTATTCGATGTTAATGGATGATGAATCTGGCAGTGTTAAGCTGACAGATTCTTTGAGTGCAGCCAAAGCCAAAGCCTTGGTGACAAGGAATGGGCCCATCAATACTGCAGAACGTAAGGCGGGCTGTGGCTCAGCGAGAGCACCAGAGGGGGGTTGGCAGGTTATTAGCTCTGCGACACTGCAAAAGAACTTTCAGGTGACTTCTTTTGTAGCGAGTAATAATGCGGTTAACCGTACGGTAAGTGCGCTTGAGTTTCAGCAGGTTCGGCAAGCAAGTAGAGGCAACAAATGGGGCGCTTGGTTTAAATACGATCTAGAGCTGTTTCCAGGCAGCGACAACCCGATTCTTTGGAATGGGGCCATGCATACAGATGGCAATCTCCTGATCAGAGATGCCTACACAGCCAGAATGATCAGTTCTGAAAAATCTTGTCTTTACACTCAAGATGCCTCCGAAGTGACACTGGCAACCGATAGCAACTTTACAGGGCAGGTAATATCAGGTAAGTCAGGTACCAATGCCTTTGATGGAGCCAACGCGGTCAATTACCACTTATTCACGAGCGACAATGCTGCACCAGATGTGACGAATGGCGCCCTGAGTGAAAGTAATGATTCCATCACAGGTAGCAGTGCAGGAATTATCAGAGATATCTTACTAGATCCTATCAGTCTGTTCACTAAGGATACTTTGTCGCATCGTGGTACAGGTACTTGGTCACATGACAATACTTGGGATACCAGTGCTTTTGTAAATAAAAAAAGAGTCTACAACGAGAATACCGCTACCCCCTATTTAGACGATACCTACAGAGCTGACAACCGTTACGGCCCTAAGCCTCGTTATGATGTCAACAATGCGGTGCCTCCAGGGACATCAGTGGGCGCTCCTATTCCAGCCGCCAATGTTGCGCTCACCGCACAATCGGCTGCAAGTAGCGCTTATGGGTTAGATGGCTACTGGGAAAGACGAGCAATTGGCCAGGGGCTGAGGCTGATTGTGGGTCAGCGGCTTGAGCTAGGTGATGCCTTTGGCTGGACAGGCAATAACGAACCGCTGTATCCAGTTGATAATCCTGCCGTTACTTCAGAAGCTCGTCAACGCCGCTCACTATACGACAACTTAGCGGCTGTTCAAGGCATGGTCGTTTATCACTATCAAAACAGCAATCCAGAATATCCTTTAGCCTGTATTGCTAATACTGCGCATCCAGGTACCAGAGATACCATTATCAATAGCCGCAACTTCAAAGCACAAACCTTTAAAGACAGTGCTAACAACGACATTACCCTGATTAGCAATTTCCTGACCGGTAAAGGAACCAATGGCTGGGAATATGATTTTCCGACCACTTTTCTCCCTTCAACCGGCGGCACGCCCGAATCTTTTGGCGCAGCATTAGCCACCAACCGGCCTTTAGGAACCGCACTACGTAACTTGGCGCGATTTGCGGGTGATCCGAACGGAGGCGCACCTTCTTTCATCCCTGTCCAGGAAAGTGGCGGTGCGGTAGTTCACCCTTTCCCTCAAATGGCAATGTGGGGTGACTATTCTATTCTTCGACGAATCTTCGATGAGCGGCTAGATAACACGTCAGTAGGCACTATTGAAGACAGATACAATGCCCTGAGTCCGGCTGATAAGTCGTCTTTGCATTCTGCGGCTTGTACAATGGGCTTGTTGAGTAACAACCTAAACAATCTTAGTAGGGTTGATTGGGAGAAAAGCCGTGATGCTGGAACAAGTGGTGTCGGCACTATTTCTACCCAAGGTCAAGTGAAAGGTGTTGGTGGTCGGATATGGGATATCTTCATTGCATCCAGTACCCTTACCACTAAATACTGTAAGGCGGATCCTCCCTCATCTACTACCAATTTTGTTTGTGAGATTAACCCAACTAAAGAAGAGTTGCTTGCTATTGAGAAAAATACTACGGGAACGAAATTAAGTGAAAACGAAATTAATTTTGTAGATTCTTTGTCTGACTTTACTCAAGTGCAAAGGGATAGAACGTATGGCTTTGAAGAATCTCCGGACTATGTACCGCCGTCTAGTTCAATTTTCTCATCATCATGGTCAGCACAAGCGACAGGGGGTGGTTCTCCTCGAACCTACAATTTCAAATTTCCTGCTAACTGTCATCCAGGAAGTCCTAGTAGTGCCGTTAATGCACTGTTCAACCCCACAACTATCAACCCTAATAGCGATAATGCCAGGGATGCAGCCGGTGTTGCCTTAGTTTGTTCTACACAGCCTAAATACCCAGCACTGTACTATCTTTTCCCACTATCCCGACACGATCAAAACGATGGACAACCTGCTACTGAGGAGTATCTAAACGATAAAGCTCAATCAGGTGTGTCGGGTGCTCCTGCCACTAACTACATATTCAACGATGACAACACAGGTGTAAACGGCAGCGTAACCTACCAAGTTATCGGCGATACCAATCAAAACGGAACTATCGATACTGGTGAGTTTACAGATGCTGCTGCCCTAGAGTCGATCGCGTTCAAATATCGAGTAACCGGAACCCCTGCAACGGGTCAGCAGGCTTGGAAACTTCCTAGAACGACTACGACAACCGATTTTCAAACAACCGCAACACCTCCCGTCATAAATTTGGATCCTGAATCTATGCAAGTAGGTGGGCCAGATGGAAAACTGTTGACCGTAGCACTGCTGGACAAAGGAATGTTCGATGGGCGAGAGCTATTGGGGTTAAGAATGCTTGATCTAGATGTTGCTCAGCTTGCTAGTGGAACAAGCGGTAGCGATAGGTGGATTTCTACAACAGATGGCATTGTCTACGCCTTCCGCGAAGATGCTGTTCGCGAAGATGCCATTGTCAGACCCAAAAGCTCCAACGCAGCAGCAGCATGGGATAAATGTAATACCTGGGCCCAAGTATACAAGAACGAAAGCGATGGCTCAGTTGTCGGTAACAATAGGGACTGCCGCATGAGAAAGTTAGCAGCGGCTCCCTATCTTCAGGATCCTGCCCTCACGGCTGATACAACCGGTGCCATTAATATCAGCACTAAACCCATTGACTTTTACCCCGACCCCGACCGCCGTCCTCACGGATTTAGGCTGATGAATGGCGCATCTTTAGGGAGAGGCCCCAACGTCCAGTCAGGTATGACCTTTGTCTCCGACAATATCGTCTACACCAAAGGTCACTTTAACCTGCATATTACCGCTACCAACACCCTAGGCGCTAACTGCAGCAACCTGCTCGAAGAATTTACGCAAAAGCTCATCAAAAATGACTGTTCTCGCGAAACCGCCAATAACAAATTTTATGGTGGTACAGGCGGACGAGTCACTTTGAACGATACCATTTTTGCCTATTCTGCTGCTACGAATAATGCTAACAACGACAGTTGGCGACCGATTGAAATTGTTGGTGATGCGGTAGGGGTGTTATCTGGAAACTTTCGAGACGGCAATATGCAAGATAGTTTTACCATCCCTCGCACCCTCGATAATAATGTCGGTCGAGCGGTTAGCTCTTATCAAAACCAAAATCGTTTGTTGGCTAATGCGCAGCTTACACCATCCGCTTTAAAGCACGCTAATCCTAGTGACGTTGAATCACCCATGGTGATTAATCGCAACGGGCAATTAGTGAGAAGTAATGACGCTGTAGTACCTGAGAGTGATTTCTTCAAGTTTTCTGCATCAGATAGTGACTTTAGTAGCTATCGAGGAGGAGACATGGAACAAGCTAACTTCACCATTGCGAATGCAGTTTTCATCAGCGGCATTGTGCCTTCTCAAGCAGGGCAAACCTATGGCGGTATGCACAACTTTCCACGATTTATAGAACAGTGGAAAATACAGAGCTCCACATCGCGGGTGGCTTCTTCCAGCTCAGCTTTAGCACCTCTGCTACTGCCCCTTTCGATCAAGATGCTTGGGAGCCTTATGATCCCGCTGGTGGTACTTCAACCAATGCCAACCCCAATGGCGATGCGCGACTAAGTCATGCAAGAGTTCGATTTTACGGTGCGCCCAACCGAACTTGGGGATATGACGTGGGCTTACAATATGCACCGGCTGGGGCGATTTCTCGCCGCTTTGTAACCGTGGGGCGTCCGAGAAGTGAGTTCTATCGTGAGCTGCCTGTAGATGATCCATATGTTAATAATCTCCGCTGCGCAACCTATGCCAATAGCAGCCGAGTATATCCATCAGAAGTCTCCTGTTCCTAGTGCTTTCAAGGTTTGTAGACGCTGCGGTGTAGGAGCGTCTACACATTTTTCTCCACCTAATTTTCTTATGGGATTTGGATAATGAGTCGTCAAAAACAAAAGCGAATAAAATATTTCTCTAAGGCAGTTAATGACAACGGCTTGACCTTAATTGAATGTTTGGTAGCTATTGCTGTGATAGGCATGACGACAGCCGTGATTGCTCCTGTGATGGTGTTTTCTATAGCCACTCGAGTGCAAAGCCAAAAAGCAGAACAAGCCCTGCAGGTTGCTCAAGGTGAAATAGAAAAAATTCGCCTCTTGGTAGAGCGAGGTGGCGACTATAGTGTTCCGTTGGCCTCCTATCCCAGTACATCAATAGTTTCTATTGCTAGCACGGCTGGGCCTATTTCAACGGCTGCCGCTTTTAATAGCACCACTACTAATGTCGCTAAGTTAGTTAATGTTGATAGCAATGCAGACAACGAGTTTGCTGTGCAGGTGTTTCGTTCAGTGGGCTCTACGCCGACAGGTTCGCCAGTGCCTATAGCTTTTGATGTAGGTGTGAGAGTTTATGACACTAGGGCTTTTCAGGCGAATAGCACCAACTTAGCAACCAGTACTGCCTCATTAAGCTTCACAAGTGGTGAAGGACAAAGGGGTAGCCGCCCTCTCGCCGTTATTTATACCAGCTTCCTCAAGGGAGATCGAGACGGTTCGCTTTGCAATTATTGGCGATATGTTCGTTCTACACCGACTGTTTCTACCACAGGCATTGCTGATTGCAACTAGCTTCGTCTGCTTAAGTTCACTTTCAATACTTTTACCCTAAGTCCATGGCACTGCCCAATCGAAAGTTTCGCTTACACCATCTACTGCTAAATCGTCCTCGAATCTCTGGCTTCACGCTGCTAGAGCTTTTGGTTGCCATGATGGTTGCAGGCATTGTGGTATCTGGTTTACTGTATTTGGTCGTTGAGCTGCTTCAAATTGATCGGCGTGAGTCCATACTTACCCAGGTACAAACAGATATGCAAAGGGCTGTAGACTATATCTCTGACGATATGCGAGAGGCTGTTTATATCTATGATAATCCTGCAACCGTTGCGGCCCATATTGATGATTCTCCAGGTGGGACTCCTATCTTGGCATTTTGGCGAATTAACCCTATAGACAAGGGTTTACCAAACTGTGCCAGTTTTGGTTCAACGACAGCTCTTTTTAGTCAATGCAAAACACTGGAAATAAGACAAGCTACCTACAGCTTAGTCATCTATTTCAAAAACCAAAAGACTCTAATCCTACTTGGAAAGGAGAATCTAGAATTATTCGCTATGAGCTAGACAAGTATGGTAGCCAAGCCAACTTGTCGGCTTTAAGCATCACATCGGGTTATCAAGATCCAACAGATTCTGACAGTGATTTTGCGGCTTGGTCTACGCCTACTGGAACGACATCTGGACAAAAGCGTGTCTTAGTCGATTTTGTGGATTCTACGACTACAGTACACAACCAACCACCCTTGAACAATGCCTGTGCCAGCTTCGGTGCGAGCTACAGGCTTGTGCCAAACAACACGCCTACTTCAACGTCAAACACCAGTTTCTTTGGTTGTGTAAGAGATCCATCTCCTGGCATTGCAGATATTGAAGGAAATGGTAACCAAGATGCCTATATTTTCTTACGAGGGAGTACCAAAGGCGCTGGCAACTCTCTGGGCCCTGTTAGTGATAAAAGTGCGTTGCCAACCTTAGAAGGCCGAATTTTAATGCGTGGCGTCATTAATAAAAACCCAATTGATTAAAGATTTCTGTAGGATGCAATGTGATGAAAGTAAGAAAGCCTCAGACACCTTTAAGAGAGGATGGATTCACGCTGATTGAGGTGTTAGTTGTTGTTGTGATGGTGGGTGTCATTAGCAGTATTGCAGCACCCGGTTGGTTAGCTTTTTTAAATCGTCAAAAAGTTAATACCGTCAGAAATGAACTGAAAGGCATTGTATTAGATGCGCAATTAAAATCCCAGCAAAAATCTACTTCTTACAGTGTTGTACTCAGCACAACGGCCAACGGGCCAAGCGCAGCACTATCAACAGCAGGCAGCCTTTATCCTGCTAGTCTTTTAGGTTCTAAAACTAAAGGAATAACAGTTTCGACGTTTATTAGTTCAACAGCAACTGCACCTACACAGGCATTAACCTTTAATTATAAAGGTGAAGTTGGAGCTGACTTACTACCCTTTGTGATCAAGGTAAGCGATAGCAGTACGAGCAATATACAGCAGTGCTTAATCATCACCAGCTTGCTAGGCAATATTACTGAGGCTAGTAATGCTGTCTGTAATAACCCAGCAGCCATTCAACCTTAGGTCATGGCTTGATTAAGAGAGAAATCTCTTTGATTGACACTTGTGGAATACTTTGTGTTTTCTTAGGCTGACGCTATGAAAATTGACATGATGAAAT
Organism: Phormidesmis sp. RL_2_1; assembly: GCA_012033015.1. Taxonomy (GTDB): domain Bacteria; phylum Cyanobacteriota; class Cyanobacteriia; order Phormidesmidales; family Phormidesmidaceae; genus Phormidesmis. The sequence goes on along the minus strand of JAAUPS010000024.1, from coordinate 15,285 downwards.
CGATATTGTGAAACCTATTCAATCAGTGAATAACTCTTCATCTGGAGGGTTTACCGTAACAGAGATGCTTATTGTTGTTGTGATAGTTGGTGCTTTAGCCGCCATTACTGTGCCAAACTGGTTGAAGTTTTTAGCAAAATATCGGGTGGAAACTGCTCAAAGCGCTTTGCGTGAAGGAATTCAGCAGGCTCAAAGAAAGTCTCAGCAAGAAAGCATCTCTTGGCAGTTTAGTGTTCGAGAGAATGTAGGTAAAGTCGAAATGACTGTCCACCCTGCTACTTCACCAGCTAGCTTATCGACCTGGGAATCCATGAATTCTTCTGTAAAGCTAGATGGCGAAACTAATTTAGCAAAATCTGGAAACGTTTATTACGTTCAATTTAATGAAAAAGGTAATGTGCATTATCGTTTGGGCCGTGTAACCGTCTCTAGTAAACAATTCCCAGATATTAAGCGTTGTGTGATTGTTTCAACGCTAATAGGGGCTACGCGCACCGCTCAGGAGCAGGCTGTCCCTGAGGATGGAAAGCTATGCTACTGAGGGTACTACGGCAGGTCTGTTTGAAGCCTGCTCTTGTTCGTGATTTTTAGTCATGATAGCCTTCAATGCTCTCGAAGAGGAGGATGGGGCCGCCGAGGCGGATGGCGATCGCAGTGATGCCGTAACTCATCATGTCTTCACAGATTTTTCGAGCGCCAGCGATCTGTCATAAAGCCCTATCTTTCAAGCGGTCTAAAGCCGCTAGGTCTGGCTAGGTCTGGCTAGGTCTGATTGATATTCTTTAGGAACATCGGGCCAGTCAGATGGACTGCCAACGGTTCAAACATGCAAAATCACGGCTTCTATAGCCTGTGTCAGAATGCATCCTTAACTTTGCTGTAGAGGTCGATGAGTGGCTTGAGCTGTCTTGATTAATCTTTGGTGAAATCGTTCAGATCCTTTGAGGGTGACCGTTTCGAGCATATTTTTGAAGCAAATCGATTACGAGGCATGATGTCATTAGAATTATGCTATTGAGATAAAGCTCTTATACCCTGTAGTCTGCTACAAGCTCAGTCGTTGCTGCCGTTGATGCCGTCGAAGAGGAGGAAGAGGCCGCCGAGGAGAATGGCGATCGCAGTGGCGGCCAGTATCCAGTCGAGTGAAGCTGTCGTTTCCATGGGTCTGTTTTTTTGGTGTGGGCTGATTATAGAGCTTTGCGAGCCGAGACAAATCTATCGATGCCAGATAGGTCTTGATGTACGCGAATATGGCTGTATTGGCCTTGTTGATTGAGTAGGGTTACAACCGTTTCAGCCTGCCCGCTCATCAGCTCTACGAGCCATATGCCATTGGGCAGGAGGGGCTCTACGCTGGCTGTGATTAGGGTTTTGATAGCGTCTAGGCCATCGCGGCCACCGTCTAGGGCAAGGTGTGGTTCGTGGTTGGTGACTTCAGATTGGAGGGTGAGGACTGTTTGGCTTGGGATGTAGGGGGGGTTTGAGATGATGGCACAGAAGGGGAAGGGCGGAAGGGGGGAGAGCCAACTGCCTGGGTAGAAGGTGATGCGATCGGCCAGGTTGTTTTGTTGGGCGTTTTGTTGGGCGATCGCTAGGGCCGGTTTGCTGATATCGACAGCGTGGATGGTTGCTTGGGGGAAAGTATGGGCAAGGCCAAGGGCGATCGCACCGCTGCCTGTCCCCAAATCTGCCCAGTGCCCCTGACTTAACTGCGCTTGAATAGGGCTCTGTTCGACCAGATTTTTGGCAATGTCAATGATGAGTTCGGTTTCGGGGCGAGGAATCAGCACATCGGGTGAAACGCTCAGCGAAAAGTTTCGCCAGGGAGTTTCACCTGTAAGGTATTGGACAGGCACGCGATAGGTGATGCGCTGTTGCCACTTTGCGGTGAGATTTTCGAGAGATAATTTGATGGGAATTTCGGGCTGTGGGCGGTAGTCTGCGAACCTGAGTGACAAACTGCTGATACCCGTCAGTCCTTGTAAAAACCAATCTACTTCAGCGAGATCTATCTCATTGTCCTGAGCCAGTTGGATGGCCCACTGCCTCCACTCGTATAGTGCCTTTCCAGAGATTTTCTCAAGCATCTAAAGAACGTGGAGAAGGCTGGGCACATCGACAACTTCGGGAAATTGGCGGATGTCGGCAAGGGCATTTTGAAAAGCGCCTTCGGGGACTTCGTGGGTGACCACAACAAGTTCTACTAAGTCTTTTAGGGTGCCGATTTGAACGATTGATTCTAGGCTGACATCGTGTTTTCCAAAGCAGGTGCCGAGTTTGCCAATCACGCCGGAGGTATCTTTGACCAGGAGGCGAACGTATAGTCGAGTAACCACTTCTGAGTTGGGCACAATGCTGAGCCCATGGTCATGCATACAGGTGAGTAGTGGATCGGGATTTTGTCCGGTGGAAAGGCTCGCGGCGATACTGAGCAGGTCGGCAACAACGGCGCTAGCGGTGGGGCCTTCACCAGCACCAGGGCCAGAAAAGGTCACTTGACCAATGGGCTCGCCTTCGACAAGAACGGCGTTGTTGACCCCGTTGATGCTGGCTAGGGGGTGGCTAGTCGGCACGAGCGTAGGGTGCACGCGCACTTGGATGCGGTTAGAAGTTTGAGCCTTATAGGCGGGAGCGTTGGGCAGTTTGGCGATCGCCAGTAGCTTAATTACAAAGCCCAAATTTTTGGCATAGGTGATGTCGGCGGCGCTGATATTGCGAATGCCTTCGCAGTACACATCGTCACGGTTGATTCGCCCCCCAAAGGCAAGTGCTGCCAAGATAGCAATTTTATCGGCGGCATCAAGGCCATCTACGTCGGCGGTGGGATCGGCTTCGGCGTAGCCTAGCTGCTGAGCATCGGTGAGGATGGGCTCAAAGTCGCCGCCCTCTGTTTGCATTCGGGTAAGAATGTAGTTGGTAGTGCCGTTGATAATACCCATCACAGCCTGAATGCGATTAACGCTGAGGGCTTGCTTTAAAGGGGCAATCACCGGAATGCCGCCCCCGACAGCAGCTTCTATGAGGACATAGACACCTGCAGCGGTGGCGGCTTCATAAATTTCTTCGCCGTAGCGGGAGATGACGGCTTTATTGGCGGTGACAATGTGCTTGCCGTGGTCGATGGCCTCAAGAATGAGGCTGCGAGCAGGTTCTAGCCCACCAATGACTTCGATGACGATGTCAATATTGGGATCGGTCACGATGCTTTTAAGATCGGTGGTGTAGATCGTTTCAGGCAGATCGATGGCACGAGGTTTGTGCGATCGCACACCAACTTGACTAATCTCCAAACTATTGAGCAGCGGATGGCGACCTTGGGTATCTAAGAGAATTTTGGCAATGCCTATACCAACGGTGCCCAACCCCAATAGCCCTACCTTCAGTGTCGCCTTTGCGTCCAATGTTTCAGATCCTGTAGAAAAAAATCACCTTCCAATTGTAAAGGAGGGACGTTGCGAAGAACGCCCCTCCTTAAAGGATTGATCAGAAGGATTGATCAGGAGATGGATGAAATTTTGACGGTTTGAGCAGAATGCTCTGTTGATTCGGGCATCTAGTAGGTTTCTACATTCCAGCGATGTGCCTTTTTCAGGGCGCGACGGTACTCAGACCACTCCACCCCAGCTTTGGCCGACTCAGCAGCCATTGCTTCATCAATGCCATCTTCCATTCCTTTGAGCCCACAGATGTAGACATAGGTCTTTTCGTCTTGAACCATTTGCCAAAGCTTTGCGGCATGTTCTGCCACTCGGTGTTGGATGTACATCCGCCCACCTTCTAAATTCTTTTGTTCGCGGCTAATGGCGTAGGTAATCTCAAAGTTATCAGGATACTTGGCCTGCATTGCCTCTAGTTCTTCTTTGTAGAGGATATTTGCAGTCGTCGGAATACCAAAGATCAACCAAGCCTTGCCATTGAACTGATAGTCAGGATTCGCTGCTCGCTCACGATCTTTGAACATCCGCCAGAGGTATGCGCGGAAGGGCGCAATACCTGTGCCGGTACCCATCATCACGATATTGGCCTCGGGATCATCAGCAAGCAGCATTTCCTTGCCGACCGGGCCGGTAATTTGAACCTTTTTACCAGGCTCTAAATTACACAAAAACGTAGAGCAAACGCCTTTAACCGTTTCGCCGCTTTCGGGATCTTTGTACTCCAGTTGGCGGACACACAACGAGACCGTTTTATCATCTACGTCGTCGCCATGCTGAGTAGAAGCAATTGAATAAAGTCGGATTTTATGAGGCTTGCCGTTTTCATCGCTGCCGTCGGGGATGATGCCAATGCTCTGGCCTTCTAGGTAATGAAGATCGCCTTCAGAAAGGTCGAATTTGAGGTGCTTGACGGTACCAATGCCGCCCTCTGCAACCAGTTCGTCGTTAGAAAGACAGGTTCCTAAATAGGGCGCTTTGGGTTTGTAAATATTGACGGGAACTTTTTTCTTTTCTGTGGCTTGTGCTGAGGTCATTGGCTTTTTCGTAAACTGCTGGGAAGTGGCTTGGGAGGCAGCGTTGCCATTGGATTGGGCATTAGCTGAAACACTGACTGCATCACCAGCAGGGCGAATGCTGACAATTTTGCCGCCCAACTGCATGATCCGCTTGGCTTCTTGCTGCATACGGCTGTAGGGAACTGTCATAAAGACGGTGCCACTACGGCGAAGAGGGGCGATTCTACTATTGGCTTGACCACCTTGCCCTAGGCCTTCAACTTCGTAGACATAAAGTCTGCTGGCTGAGGTGCTAGCAACGCTGCCGATTGTGCTGGGATTGTACATTCTGAGTAATAGCCTTGGGTGGCTTGATATTTCTATATGAGAAATAGATTATCATCCAGAGTCAATTGATTTCTCAGCTCAGTCGCCCCGCCGCCCACTCAAACCTCATCCTACTCAAAATTTTGGACTCGAGCGGCCGGTTGCGTCAGGGTTATATGACGAAGCAAAGACGTTTTGAGAGCGCTTTGGATCAAATAGACATCGATCTTAGGGCGGATTTGACCAGAGGATCGGTCGGGATCATATTGATAGAGAGCAGCTTGTTTGCAAGTCGTAGTCTCTGATAATATTCAATATACGTAATCAAAAGTTTCAAATCATAAAAACTTGTGATTTGTGAGGGGTTCATCTTTAAGCGGGTGGCTGTCGCAACTATGTTTTAGGAGCCCCTTATCTTTTTGATGATTCTCTGTAAAGCGAGAATTACTGTTCTAGCGGTAGTGATAACGTTTAGGCTTGATGCGAATGCTATCGGGCAGAGTGCTGTCAAGCAGAGTGCTGTCAGGCAGTGATTGGATGACGAGCTAGAACCTTTGGTTATGAAGGTTTTGGCTGGTAGATGAGGTTGGCGTTTCCTGTATTGGTGCGTTCCTGTCTGTTGAACTCTTTAAAAATGATTTTGATTTTGTTGTAGAGGACCCTATGACCAGTAAAGAAGGCCAAGTAGTTGTAATCGGTGTGGCTGGAGACTCGGGATGTGGCAAATCCACTTTTTTGCGCCGCTTGATAGATCTCTTCGGTGAAGAGCTGATGACGGTTATCTGTTTGGATGATTACCACAGCTTGGATCGTAAGCAGCGCAAGGAGCAGAAAGTTACTGCTTTGAACCCGAAGGCGAATAATTTTGATTTGATGTATGAGCAAATCAAAGCGCTGAAGGAGGGCAAAACCATTGATAAGCCGATTTATAACCACGAAACGGGTGAGCTAGATCCACCGGAAAAAGTAGAGCCTAACAAGATTGTGGTGATTGAGGGGCTGCATCCTTTGTACGATGAGCGCGTGCGAGGACTGCTGGACTTTAGCGTTTATCTCGATATTAGCGACGAGGTAAAAATCAACTGGAAAATTCAGCGAGACATGGCTGAGCGCGGTCATACCTACGAGGATGTGTTGGCGGCGATTAACGCCCGCAAGCCCGATTTTGAAGCTTACATTGATGTGCAAAAGCAGTATGCCGATGTGGTGATTCAAATCTTGCCCACTGAGCTGATCCCCGATGATAAGGAAAATAAGATTCTGCGGGTGCGTTTGATTCAGCGCGAAGGTATTGCCGGATTTGAGCCAGTGTATTTGTTTGACGAGGGCTCGACGATTAATTGGATTCCCTGTGGACGGAAGCTCACCTGCTCCTATCCGGGGTTGCGGATGAATTATGGCCCTGACAGCTACTATGGCAACGAGGTTTCTGTCCTGGAGCTAGATGGTGAGTTTGACCGTTTGGAAGAGGTGATTTATGTCGAAAGTCATCTCAGCAACACCTCGACTAAGCACTATGGTGAGATGACCGAGCTATTGCTCAAGCACAGTGACTATCCAGGCTCTAAGAATGGCAGCGGTTTGTTTCAGGTGCTGGTCGGTTTGAAGATGCGGGCGACTTACGATGCGCTCATGGCTAAGAGCAGGGTGCCTGCTGAGGCCATGGCTTAGGCTGTCTGCCTTTGTTGCCGAAGTGCACACTTGCCGCAATCAAGGGCTCTGAGAAGGGGTAGCTCAAGAGGGCTGCCCCTTTTTGCAGGTGTAGCGCCCGGATTGTATCTATAAAAGTTGTACTGTATCCTTGGCTGTGCGGGAAATATTGAACTACTTGCTATCTAACACCGGCACTCCCTATGTCTTCAGATTCTAAGCTCACCAGCATTTTAATTGTTGAAGATAGTCAGGGGAGACGGGAGATTTCTTTGGAAAGCTCGGTGTATTCGATTGGGCGTGATCCTAAGTGTGATATTCGCTTGGCATCGCAGTTTGTATCGCGTCACCATGCCACGCTAGTGCAGCTACCCAAGGATAATCAAACGGACTATTACCGCATTGTGGACGGTAATTTGAAGGGTAAGCCGAGTGCCAACGGTATGTTGATTAATGGGCGCAAGGTGCAAGCTCATGATTTGAAAAATGAGGATGAGATTGTGTTTGGCCCTCAGGCGCGGGCTATTTTTTATCTATTAGAGCGGGATACGTTTTCGGGGGTGGTGCCGGATGAGTTTGATATTACGCTGATTAGTCCGAATATGGTGGATGAGGATGAGGGCTAGGGCGAATGTTGGCGTCTGTACTCGGATCGAAGAGGTGAAGTTTGGCGGGTGGGAAGCTAATTTGCAGGATGCTGCCGAGGCTGATGTTTTGTTCGGCGCTGAGACGAATTTGGAGTGAGTTTGTATCGGCAGAGGGCTTGTTTGAAGGAGTCTTGTTTGCAGGGGTATCGGAGAGGGTGGCAGTCACGTAAGTTTCGCTACCAAGGGCTTCGAGTTGGGTAATGATGGCAGAGGTGGCACCGGGTTTTTGACCGATTTCGATGTGCTCTGGGCGGATGCCGAGGGTAAGGGATTGATTTTGATAGGCCGCGATCGCAGCTTGCCATGCGGGTGGCAGGGCAATGGTGAAAAGAGGATGAACGAGCTGACTGGCTTTGACTGTTACGGGTAGAAAGTTCATGGGCGGCGAGCCAATGAAGGCGGCCACAAAGCGAGTGGCAGGATGGTGATACAGCGCTAAAGGGGGGGCGACCTGCTGAATTTTGCCTTGGTTCATCACGGCGATGCGATCGCCCATGGTCATTGCTTCAGTTTGGTCATGCGTGACATAAATCGTGGTGGTGGCGAGCTGACGCTGGAGGCTGACGATTTGAGCGCGGGTTTCGGTGCGTAGCTTGGCATCAAGGTTGGACAGTGGCTCATCCATCAAGAAAACTTGAGGACTGCGGGCCATGGCGCGACCGAGGGCAACACGCTGCTTTTGGCCGCCGGAGAGCTGCTTGGGTAGGCGGCTTAGCAGCTCTTCGATCTGTAGCATTTTAGCGACGCTGCGGACGCGCTGGGCAATTTCTGTGTTTGATTTACGTGGGCGGCTACGGCGCAGACCGAAGGCGAGGTTGTTGTAGACGCTGAGATGGGGATAGAGGGCGTAGCTTTGAAACACCATGGCGATGTCGCGCTGCTTAGGTGCAAGGGTGTTAACCAGGCGATCGCCGACCCAAATCTCCCCTTCGGTGAGGGTTTCTAGACCAGAAATTAACCGCAATAGGGTGCTTTTGCCACAGCCAGAGGGGCCAACCAGCACCATGAATTCACCGTCATTGACAGTGAGGTTGATGTGCTCGAGCACGGGGGGGCGTGCTTTGGGGTGAGGTAAGGGAGATCTTTTGGGAATTGAGCGCGCTTTTTGGCGCAGGGTTAGAGGGGGCGCTCGCGAAGATCTTGGTGATGTTGGTGAGGACGACTTTACTCATCGTTTAGTTCAATATCGGTGATGAGGGCTTCGGTGATGCTTTCGCTGCGGCCCGGTGTGAAAAGGCGATCGCACGGTTGGCTTCTGCCCTGTAAAGGCACATCGTCAATCGCTCGTTGGGCGAAGCGGTTTTCATCGGTAAGCACGGTAAAGTTTGCCTCGGGCACCGCCAATATCATCGACGCTAGTGTGTCATTTTTCAAGCTGAACTTAAATGATTGGGAGCCGATGCCGCCGCGGTTGGATGCTCTAAAGTTACTGGCTAACATGCGTTTGCCATAGCCTTTGGCCGAAATTAGCAGCAGGCTATCCTTAGAGCGGATGGGTACGCAGCCAACGAGTTGTTCGTGTTTACTTAAGCGGATGCCTTTGTTGCCTTGGGCAGCGCGGCTCATTTCGGGGAGATGCTCTTCATTCACTTGGAAGCGCAATAGACGGCCACCGGATGAGGCAAGTATCAAATCACTGCCCATCGGGGTGGTAAAAGCATAGAGCAAGGTATCGTCGCCTTTGAGCTTAAGTGCGGTGAGACCGCGACCGCTGATGTTGGTCATTTCACTGGCGTTGAGGCGTTTGATGCGGCCTTCGGCGGAGATGACGATAAGCTGCTCGGCTAGCCGTTCCTCATTCATGACGATATGGGTGACGATGTTGTCGGGGTCATTGCCGACTGCGGGTGGGAGCAGGGCGATCAGCGGCACACCTTTGCTTTGTCGCTGGGCCATGGGGATATCGTTGACTTGAATGCTGAAGGCTTTACCATCGCGTGTGAGGACAAGCACTTCTTCAGTAGGGTTGGTAATTTCGGTTTGAATGGTGACATCGTCGAATTCGTCGAGCTTATGGGGATTGGATTCTTTGGCTTTGCGACGACTGTAGGCTTTGAGCGAAGAGCGACGAATGTAGCCTTTGCGGGTGATTTCGAGGATAAATTCTGTTTCGCTTTCTTCGGCAACAATTTCGGCGAGAATTTTTTCTTCTTTTTGGCGCTGGGCATCGGTTTGAATACGGGTGCGGCGCGGATCGTTGAATTGCTTTTTGAGGGCACGCAGCTCTTTTTTCAGCGCTTTCATCAGCACTGAGCGATCGTCTACGAGGGTTTGGAGGGTGTTGATTCGGTCGGCGAGTTCATCGGCTTCATCGCGTAGCTTTTGCTGCTCTAGGCCGGTGAGCCGCCGCAGGGGCATGGAAAGAATGCTGTCGGCTTGGCGATCGCTCAGTTCGAAGTGCGTTTGCAGCTCATGCTTGGCAGTCGTGCCATCGGCGGCACTGCGCAAAATTTCAATCACATCGTCGAGATGATCGAGGGCTACAATCAGCCCTTCTACCACATGGGCGCGAGCCTGTTTTTGTTCTAGTTCGTGGCTGTACTGACGAATCAGCGTTTCTTCTCTGAAGTTGAGAAAAGCTTCTAATATTTCTCTTAAGGAGAGCTGCCGGGGTTGACCGTCTTCGATGGCGAGCATGAGTGCCCCGAAGTTGATCTGCAGTTGGGTCATCCGGTAAAGATCGTTCAAAATGAGCTGGGGCTGGGCCTCACGCTTAACTTCGATCACAACTCTCATGCCGTCGCGATCGCTCTCATCTCGAATATCAGAAATGCCTTCGATGCGCCCTTGGTTGACTAAGCTGGCAATTTTGGTGATCCAGGCAGCTTTGTTGACCTGGTAGGGCAATTCAGTGACGATGATGGCCTGACGCGATCGCTTCCCCTTGACCGGTCGAATATCCTCAAAGCGGGCAATCCCGCGCACAGGAATGCCCCCCCTTCCGGTGCGATAGGCATCGTGAATACCTTGGGTATCAATGATCTCGGCCCCGGTGGGAAAGTCTGGGCCGGGAATAAGATCAAATAGCTTTTCATTCGATAGGTTAGGCCGATCGATCAGCGCAATTAATCCATCAATAACTTCGCCGAGGTTGTGGGGCGGAATATTCGTCGCCATCCCGACGGCAATCCCTGAGCTGCCATTGAGTAAAAGGTTGGGCAGTTGGGCGGGAAGGACGACAGGCTCCTGCTGAGAGCTGTCAAAGTTATCGGCAAAGTCAACCGTGGCTTCGCTGACCTCGCCCAACAGGGCAGCATGGCCAATTTCAGCTAAACGAGTTTCGGTATAGCGCATGGCCGCAGGTGGATCGTTATCGACCGAGCCAAAGTTGCCATGTCCAGAGAGGAGCGGATAGCGACTGGAGAAATCTTGCACCATCCGCACTAGCGCATCGTACACGGCCTGATCACCGTGGGGATGATACTTACCGAGGACATCTCCAACCACGCGGGCGCACTTTCTAAACGGGCGATCGGGCACTAGCCCTAGCTCATACATGGCATAGAGAATGCGTCGATGTACGGGCTTAAGCCCATCTCTGACGTCGGGCAGAGCGCGGCCAACAATCACACTCATGGCATATTCCAAATATGATCGCTGCACCTCGGTGTGGAGGGCGGTCGTTACGATCTGCTCTTTGGAAAAGTCCAACTGTTTTGCCATGAATGAAATCCTGCGGTTGTCTAACAATGGTGTACGTTACACGGAAGCGTCCGAAAACTGCAATACTCTAAGATGTGGTTCCCGAAATGTTGCAATTGAATACTTTCAATCCAGCAATTTATCCTCAGTCCCAAAAAGTCATAAGAAAAGTCATGAAGACCGTTTTAATTGTGGAAGACGACATGGTCAATGCGCGCGTTTTCTCAAAAATTTTGACGAAGCGAGGCGGGCTGAACGTCAAGCATACCGAGAATGTTGAGGAGGTTATTAGCATTGCTGAAAAAAGAGAAGCCGATGTCATCTTAATGGATGTTTCGCTCTCTCACAGTGTGTATCAGGGGAAACCCGTCGATGGCATCGCCATTACTCAACTGCTGAAGAATGATCCTAAAACGTCGAAGATACCGGTGATTTTGGTGACAGCTCATGCCATGGATGGCGATCGCGAAAACTTTTTAGATCAAAGCGGGGCGGATGGCTATATTTCTAAGCCTGTGGTAGATCATCAAAAGTTTGTAGATGACATTACAGCCATGATTCCTGCTGCGGATTGAGACTAAATATGGATCATTTGTACCATATTCGAAGTCAATACTGTCATTAAAGGGCCAAATCATCATCAAATCCATGGGCCAATAAATTGGCCCATAAAAAGGCGACGGGGCTAGATAATGCTTCCCTGTCGCCTTTTATGGTTGGGTGTAGTCATGCTCAGTAGTCATGCTCAGTAGCCGAGCTCAGTAGCCGAGCGAACAACGCTATAGAATTTGGCTACGCCCAATCAGCCCAAATCATCACCCAAATCATCAATAGAGGGGTGGATTGGCTTACCTCATTGGCTTACCTCATTGGCTTACCTCATTGGCTTACCTATAGCTGTGATAGGAGATCTTTGAGGGTGGGGGTGCTGAAAAATGTGCGGGTGTCAGCAATGAGCTGCTCACCCCAGAGGTTTTCTTCGAGAAAATCAAGGTCAGCATAGCGTGGGTCACGCTCTAATGCGGCGATCGCGATATTGTTATTGGACAGCGAGCGGCTGTCTTGACGATAACGGGCAACGGCGATCGCCAGTTGAGGCTCAGTCTCTTCAGCATTGGCAACATCAAGTGCCCGCTGCCACTGAGCGATTGCCCCTTCCACATCGCCTGCTTCATACATCACAAGGCCAATATTATTCACCGCTGGCCAAAAGTTAGCGTCCTGGGTGAAGGCTTTTTCGTACTGTGCGATCGCTGCTCGTAGCGATTTAGCTTGTAGTAAGCATTGGCCAAATCAAACAGGGCATTGGCATTGTCCGGATCGAGCACAAGACCAGATTCAATCGACTGCGCCGCCTGCCCATAGTCCGCTTGACTAAAGTAAGCACTGCCCAAGGCAAACATCACCAGAGCATTTTCAGGCTGTAGCGTTTTCGCTCTGCTCAGCGCTTCAATCGCTTTATCGGGCTGAGGCTCACTCGCTTGCAAGTAAAGGCTACCTAACAAGGCCAGAACATCAGCATCGCCCGGTAAGAGCTGCGCCGCCAACTGAGCGCGGGCTAGGGCTTCATCAAACTGCTGAAATTGAGCAAGTTGGGCAGCATCTCGCGCTAAGCTTTCTCCATCTGCTTGTAGCCGCTCTTGATCGAGTGGCAGCGTATAGGGCAGCAGTGCTTGAGCTAAGGCTGGTTTAGCATGGCTCCATGTGCCAATGAGTAGCAGCAAGGAAAAGGTAAGTCTTTTGAGCACGGGTTGTCAGGGTATAAAGAATCAGAAACTAAAAAACAGGTTCTTAGTATGGGCAGGGGAGGTTGCTTGGCGTGATCATCCCCTGTTCTAGGATAGGTTAGAAAATTCTACATCGCTTTTTGCATCGCTTTTTGCATCGTTTTTTTGCTGTGCCCTCGTGAGCAGTTGTTTTTGTGCTGTGCCTGAGTGAGCAATTACCCAATGGCTAGATTGATGAGCAGGGTAATCAGCGGATTAATCAACGACTTAAATCTAATGACTTTATTAATCAACGGCGAACAGATGCCATCCGGACGGATTGACATGGTTCTAAAACCTTATTTCGTATTCTAAAAGGACTTGGTTAATATCGTCGAAATTTGTATTTCCGCGAACGGTGAGCGCATCAGTAAGCCGATAGTTAATGCCAAATTCAGGATTAGTGTTATCGGTGAGGACTTTAGAAATAGATAGGGAGGTGGTTTCGGTAACATCAAAGCCGATGGCTGCGCCGATGTCGAGACCGTTATCGGCATTGGCGGCGGTATCACTGCTGCGGTTAGCGGCGGTCACAGGAAAAAGCTGAAACTCACTGAGGCTCAGTGTCGTGCCAATGACATCTTGAATACTGGTGAGCAAAGTACCACTGACCAAGTTGATCAGTCCGCCAAAGTTATCGCCTTCTCCTGAGAGGCTACCGACGGTAGACTCTAAAGCTGTCACAAAGCCACCGCCAATCAGACCAACCAGTTCAGACTCTTGGCGGGGAGGCGAACTCGACAGCTCTAGATTATCGAAGATGGCGTTGGCAGGGCCGTTGACGTTGGCCCGTACACGAATGGTACGCAAGGAGCCAGGATTGTCAAAGCCATTGTTGGAGGTATCGGCGACTTCAGCGTTGGCAAAAGGGGTACTGGCAATAGGGCCAGCGCTGTTGACTTCAGGCACAGAGGCTCGCAATGAAACATTGAGAAACGGGTTTTTCAGGCCCATTTCGGGTGTGAATTCGGCCGTATTGTCGTTGCCCCTGAGGCGGAATAAGGTGGTGTAAAGATTGACTCGCCCGGAGCGCAGGTTGATGACGCCATCGGGCTCTAAATCGCTAGGAGGGCCGTTGATCACCAAGGTGCCATCAGCTACAAAATTGAGCAGATTACCTTGGACAACGCGAACATTTTGACCTAGGGTGAGCCGTAAATCGCGGAAGATTGGTTGGATGCCGCTGGTAGGGGGCGTTAAGCTTTGACCTATCGCTTGGCCAACTGCTTGGCCCACGCCGTTAGTATCCGTGAGATTGGCTGATTCGTTGCTGCCGTTTGACAGCAATACTTGGCCATTGGAGAGGATAACTTGGCCGCCAATTTGAGGGCCGGTGAGCAGGGCGCTACCACCGACGATAACTTGGCCATTGACCCCGCCGCTGTAGAGATCTTCTAGGTTGAGGTCGATGTTTTTAAGATTGGCCGTCAGCGGATTGTTAGCGGCTAGGGGCTGGGGAAAGAGCGGGTCAAAGTCTTCACCAGTATCGACTGCAGTATCGGGTGCAGTATCGGGTGCAGTATCGGGCGCGGCTTCAGGGGGTGGCGGCGCGGTCAGAGCACTGAGTTCGGCGCTACTGATGATGGGATTGAGTAGGGGGAATGTGCCTGCAGCGGTGAGCTGCCCTTGACTGAAGCTGCCTTCTAGGTTCTGGACAATGATGCGATCGCCTGAGAAAATCGCTTGCCCAGTCACGTTGGTTAACGGCTCTGGTAGAATCGGCGCTCGCAGCACAGCGCCATTGAGTGTGGCTAATCCATCAATTTCGGGTTGTTTGAGCGTGCCCCCGATTTGGAGATTAAACTGTCCTTCCCCGGATTCCCATGCGACCTGCCGATTGAAGATATTGAGCAATGCTAACCCTTCATCTTCAACATTGATATTGACGAAAATTTCATCAGTTTCAGGTTCGACGGTCATAAAGCCAAAAGCTTTGGGAATCCGGGCTTGAACCTGGAGCGGATTTTCGGGAGCAGCAGCTACCAATGTACTAATGAGGTTGAGCTGAGCGTTTTGATAGAGAAATTCGGCAGTGGCTGTCTGAATAGGGGTGTCATTAATGGTGGCAGCCGCCAAATTGGTAAAACCTCTGAGCTGCGGATTATTGAGGGTGCCGCTCAGGGTTGCTCGGGCATTGGCCAAACCATCAATGTCAAAAGGCAGATTTAAAATGTCGTCCAAAGGTTCAATGTTGAGATTTTGAGCGATGGCTTGCAAATTCGAGGTGAGCTGGGTGTCTCGGCCAAACACAAGCTGTCCGGCGATATCAATAGAGGCCTCTTCTGGCTCAATCGCTAGGCCATCTACCGGGGCTGGTTGGGCTGTAGTTGGCGTGGCAGCGGCATCTAGGTTCGCAGGCGGCGTCGCTAAGACCGGAATCACAGAGGCGAGATGAACGGGCTCTAGGGTCAAAACCCCCGGTTTTAGGCTACCTATGGCGGTTACCTCTTGCGCACTGTAGTCTTGGCCCCACTGCCAGTTGGCACCTGCTAGATCAAAGTCGAGCTGAAAATCGCTGCCCCTACCGTTGAGCTGAAAACCACCTGCAAATTCACCTTCAAGTTCGCTGAGAGCCGGGATGGGCTGATTGGCTTGGGCGATTTGGGCTTCGGCCTGAATGGCCTGAATTTCGGCGAGGCGTCTGAGCTGATCGATTAAGGCCGCATCGGCTCGACCGGTGGGGCTAGTGGCCAGCACCCGATCGAGCTCATTTTGGGAGGGTGGATTTTTAATCCACTCGGGTGGCTTTAGCCCACGACGAAAATCTTCTAGGCGATAAATCGAGAGCGCACTCAAATAATTTGAATTGTACGCCTGACTT